>JAODNF010000017.1 GCA_025464915.1 Frankiales bacterium
GTCCAGGGGCACCGACACGTAGAGGGTGCCGTCAGCGCCGTTGAGGCTGGCCGGCGTCTCGATGGTGCGCCACGAGGTGCTGCCGGAGGTGGCAGCGACCGTGAAGGGGGTCAGTGCCTTGTGACCGGTCGACGGGAGCCGCGGGAGCGCCACGTCAGACCCGGTGGGAACGCGTGCCAGGACGCCGCCACCCGACGGCAAGAAGGCGATGTCGACGGTCCCGAAGGCATCCGGGCGCGGTCCGTCGCCACGGCGGCCATACCCGTTGAGCAGCCCGTTGATGGCTCCCTCGTCGTGCACGGCGCTCTGGAGCTGCTGGTCCACGCGGTCGACGAGGTAGCCGCGCAGGGCCGTTGTCGCAGCCAGGCCGCTCACCGCGAGCCCGACGGCTGCCAGCAGCACCAGGGCGACGACCAGCTTGACCCGCAGCGGGGTGCGGGCCCAGGCCCCGGTCAAGACCGGGGGATGCGCATCACGTAGCCGACGCCGCGCAGGGTGTGCAGCAGCCGGGGCTCAGTGGTGTCGACCTTGCGACGGAGGTACGAGACGTAGGACTCGACGACGTTCGCGTCGCCGCCGAAGTCGTAGTTCCACACGTGGTCGAGGATCTGCGCCTTGGACAGCACCCGGCCGGTGTTCTGCATGAAGTAGCGCAGCAGCTTGAACTCGGTCGGGGACAGCTGCACGAGGGCGCCGTCCTTCCAGACCTCGTGGGTGTCCTCGTCGAGCTCGATGTCCGCGAACGACAGGTGCTTCGCGGCGGCCGGCGACGCCGAGACCCGGCGGAGCACGGCGCGAATGCGGGCGACGACCTCCTCGAGGGAGAACGGCTTCGTGACGTAGTCGTCGCCCCCGAGGGTCAGGCCGGTCACCTTGTCCTCGGTCGCGTCCTTCGCGGTGAGGAAGACCACGGGGGTGCGCACACCGTCCTGGCGCAGTCGGCGGACGACGCCGAAGCCGTCGAGGCCGGGCATCATCACGTCGAGGACGAGAAGGTCGGGCCGGAAGGTGCGCGCCTTGTCGACCGCCTCGAGGCCGCCGGCGGCGGTCTCGACCTCGAAGCCTGCGAACCGCAGGGACGCCGAGAGCAGCTCGACGATGTTCGGCTCGTCGTCGACGACGAGCAGGCGGGCCTCGGGTGCAGTGGTGGTCATGACTCCACCTTCGTCCTCTCACCCTCGACGGCGGCTGCCGGAACGCTGGGAACTCGCTGTGAGACTGCCCAGGCCGCGAGGGTCGTGGCAACCCCCGCGACGACGTCGACGAGGTAGTGGTTGCCGGTGATGATGACGAACACGACCGTGAGCAGCACGTGCAGCCAGCCGAGCACCCGCCAGCGCCCCGAGCGCGTCATCGCCGTCACGGTCAGCGCGACCCACACGGCCCAGGCGGTGTGGAGGGACGGCATCGAGCCGTACTCGTTCGGGTGCTGCACGGCTCCGTTGCCGGCCCCCCATGTCCCCGACTGCGCCACGACGTCGACGAACCCGCCGTCGGGGAGCAGCCGTGGCGGTGCGACCGGGTAGAGGAAGAACACGATCAGCCCGACGACGTTGCACAGCACGAGCGCGTTGCGGGCCCGCCGGTACACGTGCGGGACCCACCACCAGCACACCAGCAGCGCCACCATCGTGACGTTGATGTGGGCCAGGTCGTAGTAGAGCGAGGCCGGGTCCTGCAGCCACCCGGTCCGGGCCAGCCAGTGGTCCGCGCGCAGCTCCAGGCCGCCGGGGGTGAGCCCGAGCATGGCCCGTCCGTGGGCGTAGGCGGTCGACGGCGAGGCGTGCGACTGGCCGGCCACCAGGTCGTACACGACGAGCAGGACCGCCACCACGAGCAGCTCACCGACGAGCCGTGGCCGCTTCCTCACCGAGCCATCCTGCCAAAGGGCGCTCCTGACAGGATGGATCGATGGACCACGCCGTCGATCTCGCGCTCCTCGCGGGATGTGGACTGCTCCTGGTCGCGGTCCTCGCGGTGCGCGTCAGCAGCCGCACCGGCGTACCTGCCCTGCTCGTGTACCTCGCGCTCGGGCTCGCGCTCGGCGAGGCCGGGTTCGGCATCCGGTTCGAGAACTACGACCTGACCGGCGAGATCGGCCTGGTGGCCCTCGCCGTCATCCTGGCGGAGGGCGGCCTCACGACCCGCTGGTCGCAGGTGCGGGAGGCCGCCCCGATCGCCGCGGTGCTGTCCACGCTGGGGGTCCTCGTCAGCGTCGCCGTCGTGTCCGGCGCGACCGTCCTGCTCCTGGGCACGTCGTGGCGCACCGCGCTCCTGCTCGGTGCCGCGGTCGCCTCCACCGACGCCGCCGCCGTCTTCAGCGTGCTCCGTCGGCTGCCCCTGAAGAGCCGGCTGGGCCGGCTGCTGGAGGCGGAGTCCGGCCTCAACGACGCGCCGACCGTCGTGCTCGTCAGCCTCGCCAGCTCCGACTCGTGGGCCAGCACCACGCCGTGGGAGGTGCTGGGCCTGGTCGCGTACGAGCTGGCCGCGGGTCTCGCGATCGGCCTCGCCATCGGGTGGGTCGGCCGGGTCACGCTGGGCCGGCTGGCGCTCCCGAGCGCCGGCCTGTACCCGCTGGCCACGGTGGCCCTGGTCCTGCTCAGCTTCGGCGCCGCGGGGATCCTGCGCGCCAGCGGCTTCCTGGCCGTGTACGTCGCGGGCATCGTCATCGCGAGCTCCCGGCTGCCGCACCGCCGGGCCGTGCTCGGGTTCGCGACCAGCCTGGCGCTGCTCGCCGAGCTCGGGCTGTTCGTGCTGCTGGGCCTGCTCGCCAGCCCGGAGCGGCTCGTGAACGCCCTCCCGACGGCGCTCGTCGTCGGAGCGGCGGCCCTGCTCGTCGCCCGACCGCTGGCCGTGCTGGTCAGCACGACACCGTTCCGCCTACCCCTGCGGGAGCAGGCGTTCCTGGCGTGGGCGGGCCTTCGCGGGGCCGTTCCGATCGTCCTCGCGATCGTCCCCGTCACGCAGCACGTGCCGGGTGCCACGGACGTGCTCGACGTCGTCTTCGTGCTGGTCGTCGTCTACACCCTGCTGCAGGCGCCGACGCTGCCCTGGGTCGGCCGGAGGCTGGGCGTCGTGGAGGACGACGCGACCCAGGACCTCGAGGTCGAGGCGGCCCCCCTGGAGACGGTCGGCGCCGACCTCCTGCAGATCGGCGTCCGGCAGGGCAGCCAGCTCCACGGCGTGTACGTGGATGAGCTCCGCCTCCCTCCGGGGGCGGTGCTCAGCCTCATCGTCCGAGGCAAGGAGGGCCTGGTCCCGACGCGGGACACCCGGCTCGAGCACGGGGACGAGCTGCTCATCGTCGCGACGACCGAGAGTCGGCAGGCCGCCGAGGAGCGGCTGCGGGCCGTGAGCCGCGACGGAAAGCTGGCCCGCTGGTACGCGCCGAACGCCTGACTGCCAGGCACTCCACAGGTTCACCTGAGAACCCTCTCAGGAACGGTCACCAGGCTCCCTCGGGTGAGCAGACGACGGTGGTTTGTCCTGGCTGTGACCCTGGCGCTCCTGGGCGGCGGAGGAGGTGCCGCTTACGCCCTGAGCCGTGGCTCGTCGACCGCCGCCTCGGCCGCGACGGTCATCACGTCGACCGTGACGACCGGGACCGTGCAGTCGACGGTCTCCGCGACGGGCACGATCGAGCCCAAGCAGGAGGAGGACCTGGCGTTCTCCGTCAGTGGCACCGTCACCAGCCTGTCGGCGGAGGTCGGTCAGAAGGTGACCAAGGGCGCCGTCCTCGCCACGGTCGGGACGACGACGCTGCAGTCCGCGGTCGACACGGCGCAGGCGGCGGTGACGGCGGCCGAGCAGGAGCTCTCGTCGCTGTCGGGGACCTCCGACACCCAGGTCAGTGCCGCCGAGGCGCAGCTCGCGTCGGCCAGGACCGACCTCGTCAACGCGAAGGACGACCTCGCGGCCGCCTCGCTGACCGCGCCGTTCAGCGGCACGGTCGCCGCCGTCAGCATGGCCGTCGGCGACGTGGTCGGGAGCGGGAGCTCGTCGCCGAGCAGCAACGGCGCCTCGAGCAGCAGCGACAGCATCACGCTGATCTCCACCAGCGCCTGGGTCGTCGACGCCAGCGTCGGCAGCGCTGACCTCGCCCAGCTCACGAAGGGCATGCAGGCCCAGATCACGCCGAGCGGCGCGACCGACAGGGTCTTCGGCACCGTCAGCTCCATCGGCATCGTGGCCGACACCAGCAGCGGCTCCACGGCGACCTTCCCGGTGGTCATCGCGGTGACCGGCTCCCCGACCGGTCTGTACGCCGGGGGGAGCGCCGACGTCAGCTTCATCGTCAAGCAGCTCACCAACGTGCTCACGGTCCCTACGGCAGCGGTCAGCACCGTCAACGGCCAGACCGTCGTCTACCGGCAGGTGAGCGGCAAGAAGGTCAAGACGGTCGTCACCCTCGGCGAGTCCCTCGGCGCGTCCACCGTCGTGACGAAGGGCCTCAAGGACGGGGACGTCATCGAGATCACCTTCACCCGCCCGACCGGTCAGCGCCGGACGGGGACGACCGGCACCAGCGGCGGCGGCACCCGAGGCGGTTTCCAGGGGCCACCGGGCGGGTTCACCCAGCAGTTCGGTGGGGCGGGCCAGTGACGACGACGCTGCAGCTCACCGACGTCCGCAAGACCTACAGCTCCGGGCACCTCGAGGTCGAGGCGCTGCGCGGCATCACCATGTCGGTCGACGAGGGCGAGTACGTCGCCGTCATGGGGCCGTCCGGCTCCGGCAAGTCGACCCTCATGCACATCCTCGGGTGCCTCGACGTGCCGACCGGGGGGACCTACGAGCTGGCAGGTACGGACGTGAGCCGCATGACCGAGGCGGAGCTGGCCGAGGTCCGCAACCGTCGCATCGGCTTCGTCTTCCAGGGCTTCAACCTGTTGCCGTCGATGCCCGCGTGGCGCAACGTCGAGCTGCCGCTCGTCTACGCCGGAGTGCACCGCGACGAGCGGCGCCGGCGGGCCATCGCGGCCCTGGAGAAGGTCGGCCTCGGCGACCGCGTCGCCCACAGGCCGGGCGAGCTGTCCGGCGGTCAGCAGCAGCGGGTCGCCGTGGCGCGTGCCCTCGTCACCGATCCAGCGCTGATCCTCGCCGACGAGCCGACCGGCAACCTCGACAGCAGGTCGAGCGCCGACGTGCTGGCGCTGTTCGCCGAGCTCCACGAGAGCGGCCGCACCGTCATGCTCATCACGCACGAACCCGAGGTTGCCGCCGCAGCGCAGCGGGTCGTCCGGATCCGCGACGGCCTGATCGATCAGCGGGTGGCGGCGTGAACCTCGTCGAGACCTTTCGCACGGCCCTCGAGGCCATCCGGTCGCACCGCCTCCGGTCGACCCTGACGATGCTCGGCATCCTCATCGGCATCGCCGCGGTCATCCTCACCGTCGGTCTCGGTCAGGGCGCGCAGGTGCAGGTGCGCGAGGAGATCAGCAAGCTCGGCAGCAACCTGCTGATCGTCCAGCCCGGCTCCGCGACCAGCACCACCGGCGTCCGCGGCGGTCGCGGGAGCTCCTCGACGCTCACCGTCGAGGACGCGGAGGCCTTGCAGAGCAAGGAGGTGGCGCCGGACGTCAAGCGCGTCGCAGCGGTCTCCTCCACGAGCACCTCGCTGACGGCGGGGACGACGAACTGGACCACGACGGTCAACGGCACGACGCCCGACTGGGAGCAGGTCCGCGCCCGGTCGCTGTCAGCAGGTCGCTTCATCGCGCAGGCCGACGTCGACGACGCACGACCGGTCGTCGTGCTCGGGGCCGACACGGTCGCCGAGCTCTTCACGCGCGGCCAGGCCGTCGGGCAGACGGTGACCATCAACGGCTCGACGTTCACGGTCATCGGCGTGCTCAAAGCGATCGGGAGCTCGAGCGACACGAGCGACGACGACCTGGCCGTCGTACCCCGCACGACGTACGCCGCCCGCGTCTCCACCGGGGGCCTTCGGCTGTCGGTGAGCACCATCTACCTCGAGGCGCAGTCGCAGGGGGCCCTATCGGCGGCCTACCAGGAGGCCAACGCGCTCCTGCTGACCCGCCACGGCGTCGCGGCGGCGAGCGCGGACTTCTCCATCACGAGTCAGCAGTCGCTGCTCAAGACGGCGACGTCCACCGACCAGACGCTGACGATCCTGCTCGGCGGCGTCGCCGGGATCAGCCTGCTCGTGGGCGGCATCGGCGTCATGAACATCATGCTCGTCAGCGTCACCGAGCGGGTCCGCGAGATCGGCCTGCGCAAGGCGCTGGGGGCCACACCCTCAGCGGTGCGCCGGCAGTTCCTCGTCGAGGCCAGCTCGCTCGGCGCGACCGGTGGCCTGCTCGGGCTGGGCCTCGGTGTGGTCGGAGCGCTGGTGCTGCCGCACTGGCTCGACCAGCCCGTGACGATCTCGCCGCTCGCCGCCGTCGGCGCTGTCGTCGTCGCGCTCGCCATCGGCATCACCGCCGGTGTCTACCCCGCCGGCAGAGCAGCCCGGCTCGCCCCCATCGACGCCCTCCGCAACGACTAGCAGGAGCCCCTCACGTGAAGAAGCTCGTCATCCTCGCCGCCCTCCCCGTCGTGGCTGCCTGCAGCAGCGGCGGGAGCGGCACGACTGCTGCCGAACCGCAGACCTCGGTGAGCCGCGGAACCCAGCAGCAGCAACGGTTCCCGGGCGCGACCGGGCTGATCGCTGCCATCGACGGCACCACCCTGCAGGTGCAGAGCAGCACCGAGCAGACGGCGGTGACGTACTCCGCGAGGACGGCCTTCACCGACACGGTGAAGGTGACCGCGGCAGCTGTCGTCGTCGGGTCCTGCGTCAACGTCCGTGACAACACGGGCCGCCCGAGCGCATCCACGACGCCCGACCCGTCAGCAACGCGGGCCACCACGATCACGGCGGTGTCGGTCTCGGTGACGGCCGCCGCCAGCGGCTCCTGCACGGGCGGCTTCGGTGGCAACGGCGGCGCCGGCGGTAGCGGCCCTCAGGGCACGCCGCCGCCAGGGTTCACGCCCCCCTCGGGGGCGCCGACCGGCACCCGAGCCTTCGGGGGCGGCGGGTTCGGCGGGGCCAACGGCAAGGTGGTCTCCAGGAGCGCGACCGGCTTCGTCGTCGAGAGCAACGTCCCCGGCCAGACCGCGTCGACGACGACCGTCACGACGACGGGTACGACGACCTACACCGCGCAGAAGAAGGCGACGTCCTCGGCCCTCGAGGTCGGTGAGTGCGTGACGGCGCGCGGGCAGGCAGACAGCAGCGGGACGGTCGCGGCCACCTCGATCGCGATCCGTCCCAAGACCGGCACGACCTGCGACCAGGGCTTCGGGGCGCGTCGTGGCTAGCGGGCTGCGGCGACGAGCCGTGATCGTGCCGGCCATCGGCGTCCTCGTCGTCGGGGGCGGTGCGGTGGCGTGGGCCCAGTCGGGAGGCAGCAGCGGCGGCTACCGGACGGCGGTCGTCGTCAAGGGCGACGTGCAGCAGCTGCTCACGCAGACGGGCACGGTCGCCGTGGTCGACCGGGCGAAGGCGCACTTCCGCGCCTCCGGCATCGTCGGCTCCGTGAAGGTGACGGTCGGTCAGACCGTCGCCAAGGGCCAGGTCCTCGCGACCATGGACACCGGCTCGCTCGCCGATGCCGTCACCAAGGCGAAGGCGACGCTCGCGACGGCCGAGGCGACCCTCGAGACCGGCGGCACGTCCTCCAGCTCTGCCACGAGCACGCCGACGGTGGCGCCGACCGCGTCCAGCCCGAGCCGCGGCGGCGACACCGGCGCGGGGCTCGGCCAGGCCCAGCAGGCCGCCGCGCGCGCTCTGCAGCAGGCGACCCAGGCGCTGGTCACGGCCACGACCGCTTGCGCGTCGCCCGCGACGCCGACGGGCACCCCCAGCGCGACCGCGACGCCGAGCTCCACAGCGACGGCCGCCGCGACCGCGACAGCGGGACCACGCACCCCGCCCGTCCTCTCGTGCGCCACCGCACTCAGGCAGGCGCTCTCGGCCCAGCGGCGGGCGGCGCAGGCGCAACAGGCCCTCGCTCAGGCGCTCGCGAAGGTCAGCACCAGCAGCACCTCGGCCGCCTCGTCGCCGGCCTCGTCGAGCACCTCCCCGAGCAGCGCGTCGAGCAGCAGCGCGCAGCGGAACAGTGCCGGCGGGGGCGGCAGCCTCACCAGCACCGCCGCGAGGATCACGACCGACACCGCGGCCGTCGCGGCCGCGCAGGTCGCGCTCGACCAGGCGGACAAGGACCTGGCCGCGGTCAGCCTCACCGCACCGGTCGCCGGCACCGTGGCGAGTCTGCCCTGGACCGTCGGCAGCACGACGTCGCCCAGCGACTCCGCCGTGCTGTTCGGGACCGGGGCGGTCGAGGTGACCGTCGATGTGCCGGCCGCCTCGATCCGCGCGGTGCGGGTCGGTCTCCCGGCCACCGTCCGCGGTGACGGTGCGACCAGGAGCGTCAGTGGTCTCGTGACGCGGATCGGGCTGCTGCCGACGAGCAGCACCTCGACGACGTCGTCCACCACGACGTACCCGGTGGTCGTGCGGGTCGCCGCCGGACCGGGTCTGGTCGACGGGGGCGCGGCCGCGGTCAGCATCGCGATCACGAGCGTGAGGGACGTCGTGACGGTGCCGAACTCGGCACTGCACAGCGGCCGGGTCACGGTCCTGGCGAAGGGCAAGGCCACTTCCGTCCCTGTCACCACCGGCGTCACCGGCGCCCTGACGACCGAGGTGACCAAGGGTCTCAGCGCCGGTCAGACGGTCGTGCTCGCCGACCTGTCCGAGGCGCTGCCCACCAGCTCCACCACCAGCAACCGCAGCAGCTTCGGTGGCAACGGCGGCTTCGGCGGGGCCGGCTTCGGCCCGCCGGGCAGCGGACAGGTCGCGGTGCGCCGGGGGTAAGGGCGAGGGCTACCGCACCGTGCGGCGGCGGTAGGCCAGGCCGACCGTCGCCATCATGACGAGGGCGACGCCCATCGGAAGGCCGCTGCTGAGGCCGGTCGCGGCGAGCCGGCCGCCGGCGCTGCCCGTGCCGCCCCTGCCTACGACGGACGGCGGCACGATCGACTGGGCACCGACGCACTTGACCTTGCCGTCGGGCGTGTAGGTCGTCTGGCTGTCCACCGTGAACAGCACCTTCTCGCCCGCCCTCAGGTTGCGCGGGGTCACCACCGGGCCGTAGATGCCCTGGGCCGCAAGAGAAGCGTTGCGCATCGCACGCTCGGCGTGCAGGTAGTCACCGCAGGAGAACAGCTGGCTGCCGAGGGAGCGCCAGCGACCGGCCTGGGTCTGCTTGGTCTTCGTCGTCGAGGAGACCTTCGTGAGCCCGGCCATGCCGTCGGTCAGGTAGGCGTCGGCGAGGAAGTCCTGCGTCTGGCGGAGGTACTCGGCCGCGTGCCCCTTCTGGATGATGTCCTGGTCCAGGACCGAGTAGGGCGCGAACGCACCGGCGTAGGTCGTCGGGGCCATCGAGAAGTCGGCGTACTTGGCGAAGCCGCTGCCGTAGTAGTCGAACTTCCCCTTGTCGCCCTTGGACACGATCACCAGGTCGTGCGGGTGCAGCAGGCCGAGGAAGTGGCTGGACTCGTGCTCGATCGTGTAGCTGAAGCCCGCACCGGCGCTGATGCCGGGGACGCCGTTGCAGCCGGGTGCGATGGGCAGGCTCTTGCTGCAGTCGGTCGACAGCGTCGTCTTCACGCGGTCGTTGACGTTGTTGAAGTTGCCCCAGCCCTCGCCGTTCGGCGTACCGACCGCGATGC
>JAODNF010000031.1 GCA_025464915.1 Frankiales bacterium
TCGGCACTGTTCGCGTCGCTGTTCGCCACCGACGACCAGAATGCCGGCATGCAGTCCTTCATCGAGAACGGCCCCGGCAAGGCGACCTTTACGGGAACCTGATGCCGGCGCCGCGCGTGTAAGGACGTGGACGCCGAGCTGCCCGACCTCTACGCCGCCACCTCGGCGCGCCTGGTCGGGCTCCTCACGGCCATGGGCGGCTCGGCGGAGGACGCCGAGGAGGTCTGCCAGGAGGCCTGGGCCCGGCTCGTCGTCCGGTGGGACCGGGTCAAGCGGTACGAGGACCCCGAGGCCTGGGTGCGAGGGGTCGCGGTCCGGCTCCTCATCAGCCGCCGGCGACGGCGCAGCGTTGCCACCCGCTTCCTGCCGGTCCTGGCCTCACGCGCTGTCGTCGCCGAGCCCTCGGCCAGCGCCGTCGACCTGTCGGCGGCGCTGGCTCTGCTGCCCCTCGAGCAGCGCGCCGTCGTCGTCCTGCACCACGCCCTCGACCTCCCCGTCGACGAGGTCGCCCGGATCCTCCAGGTCCCGGTCGGGACCGTGAAGTCCCGGCTCTCGCGCGGACGCGCCGCGCTCGCCGCCGTCCTCTCCGAACAGGTGACGCCATGAACCAGTGGACCGCGCTCCTCGAGCGCCACGCCGCCGCCGCCGGGCCACGGTCCTTCGAGGGGGTGCTCCGTCGCGTCCGCCGTCGCCGGCAGCGGCAGGTCCTCGGCGCCGCCGTCGGCGTACTGCTCGTCGTCGGCGGTGCCGCCCTCGCCGCCGCCCGTCCGACCTCCACGGCCCGTCCGCAGCCGGGGGCGACCTCGGCTCCCGACACGATCGTCGTGAACGGCAAGACGCTGCACCGCGACAAGCTCACGCCCATCCTGTCGGTCAGCGCGCCGTCACGGGACGACCACCTGCTCGTCCTCGTCGCGGGTTACCGGGACCCCTACCCGTCCGGGCCCACGTACTGCGATCCCTGGACCGTCCCCTACGTCCTGCGCCAGACCGCGACCACCGTCGTGGTCGGTGCCTACGACTACCTCGTGCCACGACCGCCGCCGCCGGGTGGAGGGTGCTTCGGCACGGGCCACTCACCCGCCACGCTGACCGTCGACCTGGGCACGGCCCTGGGCGGTCGCAGGGTGGTTGACGAGAGCAGCGGCGCCGAGACCACCACCATCGTCGAGTCCGACTTCCTGACGACCGCCAGGCTTCCTGACGGCTACGGGGACCGGCGGTTCTTCGGAGGGCGGAACCCGGGCTTCTCGGAGCCGTACCTGAGCCAGACCTGGACCGGTCCCGGAGGTGCTGAGCTGAACCTCGTCGAGGGGCCGCCCGCCGAGGTCATCCACGTGCACGTCCAGCACGTCGGGACGGCCCAGGTGCGCGGCCGCTTCGGGCAGCTGGTCCGGACCGCTGGCGGCACGGCCAACCGCTGTCTGCGGTGGGACGAAGGCCCGGGCGACGCCGTCGAGCTCTGCACCCGCGGGTACTCGCAGCAGCTGCTCACCGTGGAGGGGCTGGTGGCGTTCGCGGACTTGCTGCGCCGACCGGGCGCAGCAGACGTCCGGCAGCAGGCGCCCGCCAGCATCCAGGTGCAGGGCAGGACCCTCGAGGTCCAGGGCGGTGCGGCTTTCGCGGTCGGCTACCTCGACCCGGCGCAGCCCCAAGACATCGTCGTCCACCTCACGACCCCCGGCTCTGTGGGCGGGTGCTTCACATGGCCCGTGCTGAGGGTCGTCTCGCAGTCCCCGGACCAGGTGGCGATCGGGGTCTTCGAGTACCAAGTCGCCAAGCCCGTCTGCGTCGACGCCATGCCGGACACCCGCGAGGACGCTCCGTACCTGCGGGTCGCCCTGGCTGAGCCCCTGGGACGGCGCCGGCTCATCGACGTCGGTGCGGGTGGGCTCGAGGCGCTCGTCATCGACCCGACTCAGTGGCTCACCGCCGGACGCCTGCCGGCTGGCTACTCCGACCGGGGGCAGATCCCCTTCAGGGGCGAGCGCGGTGGCGGGGGATCGGCGCTCGTGACGCAGACCTGGGCCGGCTCGCACGGCCTCGTGCAGCTCGTCCTGCAGCAGGGCCAGGCGACGGCTCTGGGCGGCGACCCGGTCAGCCACGTGACCGTGCGCGGCCACGTCGGCACCTACTCCAGCGCGCCGGGCCGGACGTTCCCGGTGAGGTGCCTCAGCTGGCTCGAGCGGGCCAACGACCGCGTCGTGCTCTGCAGCAACGGTGGCGACCTGAAGCGCACGCTCCCGGACGCCGAGCTGCTCAGCATCGCCGAGGGGCTCCGGCCGCGGACGACGTGACCGCGGCGCCTCGCTCCGACATCCGTCGATCGCCCGCACCAGGACGCGGAGCATGTGCTGAGGATCAAGGGGTCGGCCACGTGGCGGAGGTCACGCCTCGTTCAGATTGCCGGTGGACTACCGCCGGGTAACAATCGTGCGACGGAGGGTGCCGGTCGCAGCCGCTCGCGGCGCCGATACGGTGGAGCCTCTGAATGACCAGACGCGCCTCTCGCGCGCGCTAGCCGAAGGCAGCAGATGAACATCGTCGTACTGGTGAAGCAGGTGCCTGACACCTGGGCCGAGCGCAAGCTCAGCGACTCCGACAAGACCCTGGACCGCGCGTCCGTGGACGTCGTCATGAACGAGATCGACGAGTACGCGGTCGAGGAGGCGCTCAAGATCAAGGAGGCCCAGGGCGGCGAGGTCACGATCCTCACCATGGGTCCCGAGCGCGCCGTGGAGACCATCCGCAAGGCCCTGTCCATGGGTGCCGACAAGGCCGTGCACCTGGTCGACGACGCCCTCAAGGGCAGCGACGCCGTGCAGACGTCCGCCGCGCTCGCGAAGGTCCTCGAGGGCCTCGAGTACGACCTCGTCATCGCCGGCTCCGAGGCCACCGACTCCCGGATGGCCGTCATGGGCGCGCTGCTGTCGGAGCGACTCGGCCAGCCGCAGCTCACCGGTGCCCGCAAGGTCACCGCCGAGGGCGGCAGCGTCACGATCGAGCGCCAGACGGACGACGGCTACGCGGTCGTCTCCGCGTCGACGCCGGCCATCATCTCGGTCGTCGAGAAGATCAACGAGCCGCGCTACCCCTCCTTCAAGGGGATCATGGCCGCCAAGAGCAAGCCCCTCGAGACCAAGTCGCTCGCCGACACCGGTCTCGACGGCGGCGCCGTGGGCCTCGCGTCCGCGCCCTCGCAGGTCGTCGAGTTCTCGACCAAGCCGCCGCGCCAGGCGGGTCAGATCGTCAAGGACGAGGGTGACGGTGGCAGCAAGGTCGCCGAGTTCCTCGCCTCGCAGAAGTTCATCTAGGAGACCCTGACATGGCTGAAGTCCTCGTTCTCATCGACCACGTCGCGGGTGCTCCCAAGAAGGTCGCCTACGAGCTGCTGACGCTCGCCAAGACGCTCGGCGAGCCCTCCGCGATCGTCCTCGGCGCCGGCGCCGGCGACGCCGCCTCCAAGGTCGCCGCCTACGGCGCCGAGAAGGTCTACGTCGCCGACTCCGCCGACTTCGACGACTACCTGGTCGCCACCAAGGCCGCCGCTGTCGCCAAGCTCGTCACCGAGAAGTCCCCGGCCGCCGTCCTCATCGGCAGCAACGCCGAGGGCAAGGAGATCGCGGCGCGCGTCGCGGTCAAGACCGGTGGCGGCCTGCTGACCGACGCGGTCGGCCTCACCAGCGACCTCGTCGCCGAGCAGCCCATCTTCGGTGGCGCTGTCGTCGTGAAGTCCAAGGTGCAGACCGGTACGCCGATCATCACCGTCCGCCCGAACTCGACGCCCGCGGCCGAGTCCGCCGGCGCCGGCACGGTCGAGGCGCTCACGGTCGAGCTGACCGACGCCGACAAGGCCTCCAAGATCGCCGAGAAGGTCGTCGAGGCCAAGGGCGGTCGTCCCGACCTCGGCGAGGCGGCCATCGTCGTCTCCGGTGGTCGCGGTGTCGGCTCCCCGGAGAACTTCTCCATCATCGAGGCGCTCGCCGATTCCCTCGGCGGTGCCGTCGGCGCCTCGCGTGCGGCCACGGACGCCGGTTGGTACCCGCACCAGAACCAGGTCGGCCAGACCGGTCGCACCGTGTCGCCGCAGCTCTACATCGCGGCGGGCATCTCCGGTGCCATCCAGCACCGCGCCGGCATGCAGACGTCGAAGACCATCGTGGCCATCAACAAGGACCCCGAGGCCCCGATCTTCGAGCTCGCCGACTTCGGCCTCGTGGGTGACCTGAACACGGTCGTCCCGGCGCTCACCGAGGAGATCACC
>JAODNF010000044.1 GCA_025464915.1 Frankiales bacterium
GCCGAGACAGGCTGCCGTGGACCGGGTTGCGTGCTCAGCTGAGGTCGGTGATCAGGACGGCAGCGCACCCGGCGCCTACCCTGCGCACGCCGCCCACGGCCGCCGCCGGTGGGGGGCACCGACGGCGGCGTGGCGGGGGCCGTGGGGACCGCTGCCGCTCTCGTGACGTTGTTTCACTCAGGTGAAGCTGCCGCCAGAGACGATGGTCGTCTGGGTGGGCACGATCGGCGGAGGTCCGTTGATGAGGCTGACCGAGGCGAACCGAGGCGCAGAGCCGCCGAGGTTGAAGGGCCGCATCGTGGCAGCGCCGGCGCGCAGCGTGACGGTGCCTACGGCTCCCCCTCCGAGGTAGACCCACAGGACGGTCCCGTCGGGCAGGTTCACGTTGCTGACCGACACGGTGAGGATCGTGTACCCGCCGCATGCGGTGAGGCGGGACTCGTCCGCGATGGCTTGGCCGCTCGGGGTCTTGCCCGCGATAGCAGGGCCGGTGAGAGCTTCTTTGCCGCCGGGCGCCTTCTGGCAGGCCGGGTCGCCGGGTGCCGGCGGGTTACCGAGGGTGAGGCTGAACGGCTGCGAGAAGACAGCGCCGGCCGCATCGGTGACGACGGCGGTGAAGACCGACGTACCCGTCGTGCTCGGCAGGATCCCCGAGAGCAGTCCGGTCGGGGTGACGGTCATCCCGGCAGGCAGTCCGGTCGCGGAGTACGTGTAGGGGGCGGTGCCGCCGCGGCCGTTGAGCAGGCCGGCGAAGAAGTTGCCGACGAGAAGGGGGAAGCCGCCGTTGTAGTCGCAGACGGTTCCGTTGGTGCAGGACGGGGTGCCGCTCAGGTCGAAGGTCAGGGGCGTCGGGCCGGCGCCACTGGGAGAGCCGGTTCCGTTGACGGGCAGTGCCTGCGGGCTGGCGGGGGCGTTGTCGGTGAAGAGCACGGTGAGGGGGCGGCTGCCATCAGCCGAGGGGTGGAAGTCGATCGTCTCGGTGCAGGAGGCGCCCGCAGCGATGCTGTGCCCGACGCACTGGTCGTTGGTGAGCGTGTAGTCGAGGTCAGCGGTGCCGGTGGTCGAGACGCGGTTGAAGAACAGCGCTGCCGTGCCCGTGTTCGTCACGGTCACGACCTGACCGGCGCTGGTGGTCCCGACGGTCTGAGCCGGGAAGGTCAGGGACGCCGGGGAGAAGGCGATGCGAGGACCCGTGGGTGCTGGTGCTGGTGCTGGTGCTGGGGCCGGTGCAGGCGCCGGAGCGGGTGCGGGGGCTGGGGCCGGAGCTGGGGAAGACGCCGTGCAACCGGTGAGGGTCGCGGACGAGGTCGTGGTGCCGTCGCTGACGCTGACCTGGCAGGTCGTCGAGGTGTACGGCGAGGCCTGGATCTTGAAGGCTCCCTTGCTGTCGCTCGTGCCCGTCACGCTGCCCGGGCTGACGGTGATCACGTGGTTCGGGACCGCACCCGAGCCCTCGACCCGGAGCTGGCCGGACTGCAGGTCCGCGCGGGACAGCCCGACTGCTGCCAGCGCTGATGGCATCGGCGCCAGTGCGGCCAGCGCGGGAACCATCAGCAGCACGACGGCCCCAGAGGTCAGGACCCGCGGGCCCCTGCTCCTGGGCCCACTGCGAAGCGTGGCCTTGGTGTTGTGTGACTTCACAGACGTCCCCCACGAGGTGTCCGGATCGGCCTCGCGCCCATCCGGTGCAGGAACTGTCCAAGCCGGCCGGGGTCGGCCACAACGAGACCGCAGTCCTAGGACCATCTCGCCGGTGACCTTCGCCCGGACCTGGAGCACGACGGATCAGGACATTCGAGGCACAGAGCCAGCAAGACCTGGCTGCGCCGGTACCCGAGTTTCCCCTGGAGCAGCTCGTGAAGGTCGCCATCATCGGCGCCGGCGCGTGTCTGGATGGCAGGGCACATCCGTCGGAAGGAAGCCATACTTCCGCCGTGACCGTCGACCGATCCGCCTTGTTGCGTGACTTCTACCTCGCGATTGACCGCAAAGACTGGTCTTTGGCGGCGTCCTACCTAGCACCCGACTGCACATGGCACATCCTCGCTAACGACGTGACGGACGCCGCGTCAGCCGTGGGCCCCGCAGCCGTGTCGGAATGGTTCGTCGCTGCCCTCGGTGCCGTCCAGACGCGGCAGATCATCGAGAACGTGGCCCATCGTGGCAACGGAGCAGCCGTGTTCACGACAGCGACAGTCACCGTCAACGGTGTAGCAAGCACCAGCGAATGGATCGATGTGTTCACCTTCACCGGTGATCTCATCGCCGAGCACGTCAGCGTGCAGACGGGTTGATGCCACCGGCCGGTCGCGCCCGTTCCTCAACGCGTACCCGAGTGCGCGCGACCTAAGGGCCGGCGGGCCACGTCATGGCCCTCGACGTGGCCCCCAACATGCCGGCCAGAGGGGGAATCGACGGACTATCGCGGCGGGCTGCTGGTTGGCGGTTCGCCTCCCCAGGCGGCTTGGAGCAACTCCTCCACGCCGACGCGCGTCGCTGGTCGCGGGTTGGCGTAAGGGGCGAGAGGGCGAGGTCGGCGATGCGCGGGATGTCGTCCTTTTTCATGCCCAGCGCCGCGATTGAGCGAGCGGCTCCGAGGCGGCCGGCGGCCTGATGGCGCTCGTCACCGGAGGCGCCGTCGCGGCCGGGGTGCTGGCCCGCTCCAGGTGGACGCCTGTGTTTCATCGCAGGCCCTCCGTGACGACGGCGCGGGACGGGCTAATGCGGAGCGGGAGGGATACGGGGTCGTGCTCAGCGGCAGCCGACGTGGCGTCGACGTCGTAGCTGGCGAGCAGCGCGCTCGCGCCCTCGACGAAGGTGGCGGTGAAGGCGCCGTCCACGATCCGGAAGAAGAGCTCGTCGGTGGTGGTCCAGCTGGTCGTCGCAGTGGTCTCGTCGGTGAACATTTCCTGCTCCTCGGTAGGTGTTCACCGGCGCTTCCGGCGGACAAGATCAACCTAGGAGTCCCTTGCCTGTAGGGGGATGTGGCAGACCGTCTCGGCGCAGGGGACAACCGTCGAGGCGCGAGGGGCTGGCACGGGGGCCAGCCACCGGTGAAGGCCCACAGGACATGTCCGGCGGGTCTACTGTGCGGACATGGCGCTGCGGATCGTCTTCGCCGATGACGACTTCCTCGTGCGCGAAGGCGTCGCCGCCCTGCTGGGGGAGTGCGAGGACATCGACCTCGTCGACACCGTGGCGGACCCGAACTCGCTGGTGAAGTCGGTGGCTCTGCACCGGCCGGACGCGGTGCTCACCGACATCCGGATGCCGCCGACGCACACGACGGAGGGCATCGACGCGGCGAAGCGGATCCGGGCCGAGTTCCCCGGCACGGGCGTGGTGGTGCTGTCGCAGTATGTCGAGGACGACTACGCGCTCGAGCTGCTGGCCGACGGCGTCGCCGGGCTCGGGTACCTGCTCAAGGAGCGCATCTCCGACCTCGACGAGCTGGTCCGGGCCCTCGGCGAGGTGACGCGCGGCGGCTCGGCGCTCGACCCGAAGGTGGTGGAGGCGCTGCTGGCGCGGAGGTCGAGCGAGGCGAGCTCGCCGCTGCGGAGCCTCAGCGAGCGGGAGCGGGAGGTGCTGCAGGAGATGGCTTCCGGCCGCAACAACGCGACGATCGCGAAGACCCTGTTCATGAGCGAGCGGGCCGTCGAGAAGCACATCGGGTCGGTGTTCTCCAAGCTCGGCCTGAACGACGAGACCGAGGTCAACCGCAGGGTGATGGCGGTGCTGACGTTCCGCGACGCTGTCGGCTGAGGCCGGGCACGCCGGTGGGCCCTCCCGTCGGGAGGGCCCACCGGTCGCTCGGATCGGTCAGTCGGTGACCACCGCCCTCAGCACGTCGACCTTGGCCGCTGAGCGGCTCGGTCCCACGGCCGCCAGCAGGCCGGCCACCGCGGCGGCGAGGACATAAGTGACGATCTGTCCCGTCGGGACCGCCACCTGCGTGACGCCCTGGATGGTCTGGGCGAGCGCCATCCCGATGCCGATCCCGACGGCTGCGCCGACCGAGGCTCCGAGCAGCGAGATGACGACCGACTCCCAGCGGACCATGGCGCGCACCTGGCCGCGGGTCATCCCCACGGCACGGAGCAGGCCCAGCTCGCGGGTCCGCTCGTGCACCGAGAGCGCCAGGGTGTTCACGATGCCCAGCAGCGCGATGATCACCGACAGCAGCAGCATGACGGAGACGAGCGCCAGCAGCTGGTCGACCAGGCCACCGATCTGCTTCTCGTAGCCCTTGCGGTCGAGCACTCTCGCGTCCGGGTGGGCAGCCAGCGCCTTCGCGATGCCGGCCTTCACCTGCGACGTGCTGGCTCCCTTGTCGACGAGCACCAGCGCCCCGGCGATCAGCCGGTCGGGCACGTGCGCCTCCTCGGTGGCCAGGCTGATGACGTAGTTCCCGTCGAGGTAGCCGGTCCCGTCGTACATGCCCTTGATCGTGAGGCGCACCGTGCCTGTCGCCGGGAAGGTGACCGGGACGGTCTGTCCCAGCCGGTACCCCTTGTCCTTCGCGAAGGCGGTGCGGACCATGATGCCGTCGGTCCCCAGGGCGGCAGAGCCGCTGGAGACCTTGAGCTTCAGGACCTGCTCCACGGTCGCGGGGTCCACCGAGGAGTAGGTCTCCGTCGAGCTCCCCACCCGCGCTTCGCCGAAGCCGGTCGGGGACACGGTCCGGACTCCTGGCACCGCACGGACGAGGTTCGCGACGTCCGGGCTGAAGCCGCCGCCCTGCCCGCTCGCCGGCGTGACGTAGAGCTGCGCCTTCGTCGCATTGTGCAGGACGGTGCCGAAGGACGCCTTCAGCGACGACGCCACGACCCCGATACCGGCGACCATGGTGAGCCCGATCATCAGCGCCGTCGCTGTCGAGGCGGTGCGACGCGGGTTGCGCATCGCGTTGTCCCGCGCGAGGTCACCAGGGACCCCTCGGAACCGCAGCGGCAGACCGAGCAGGCCTGCCAACGGGCGGGCCCACAGCGGGGCCAGCGTGAGGACGCTGAGGATCGCGGCCAGGACGCCGAGCAGCACCGAGTTGGTGCGGTCCTGGTCCAGGCCGTGCGCGATGCCGTAGGCACCGGTCCCGGCCAGCAGCAGACCCGCGTACCCGCGGCGACGCGACGGCGGGCGTGCCCCCGGAGTGGACTCGCGCAGCGCCTCGATCGGGAGCACCTTGGTGGCCCGGCGCGCCGGCACGAGTGCCGACACGACCGTGACGAGCGTGCCGACGAACAGCGACACCCAGATCGTGCGGGCCTCGATCTGCATCGAGGTGGACGGGAGGGTGAAGCCGAGCGCGCTCATGAGGGCGTTCAGGCCTTTCGCCACACCGATGCCAAGGCCGATCCCGACGCCGGACGCGATGACGCCCAGCATCCCCGCCTCGAGAAGCAGGTTGCGCAGCACCTGCCGGCGGGAGGCGCCGACCGCCCGGAGCAGCGCGATCTCCCGGCTGCGCTGGGTCACGATCATCGTGAAGGTGTTCCAGATGATGAAGGACCCGACGAACAGGGCGATGGCGGCGAACATCGTGAACAGGACCCCGACGAACCGGAACAGGTGCTTGATGGTGTCGGAGGCCTCCTTGGCCGCCGCGGCGCCCGTGACCGCCTGCACGTCGTGCGGGAGCACGGCGTTGATGCGGTGCGTCAGCTCGGCGTCACTGATCCGGCCGTTCCCCCGCACCTGGATCTCGTCGAAGGTGGTGGCGGTGCCCAGCACCCGCTGGGCGGTGCTCGACGTGAAGTACGCCGAGCTGGTGCCGCCGAAGCTCTTCTCGTGACCGAAGCCGACGGTGCCGACGACGGTGAAGGTCTCGGACGGACCGCGGAACAGGATCCGGATCCGGGACCCGACGACCAGGTGGTGACCGGAGGCCGAGAACGCGTCGACGGCCACCTCGTGCGCGCTCGACGGCGCCCGCCCGGACAGCAGGTGCACGTGACCACGCAGCTTCACGTCACTGGTCATCGTGTAGCCCATGGTCGGTGCGCCACCGGCTGGGAGAACGGCCTTGCCGTCCGTGTCGGTCAGGAGGGCGTAGCCGCTCACGACGCCCTCGGCGGCCGCGACACCTGGCACCCGCTGCACGTCCGGCAGCAGGCTGGCGGGGATGGGGGCCCGGGTGACGCCGGCGCCGGAGGCGGCCTCGTAGGAGGACTCGTGGCGGACCACCGAGTCGGTGCCGGACGAGACCTGGCCGAAGAACCGGTCGAACGCCGTGTTCATCGTGTCGGTGAGGATGAGCGTGCCGGCGAGGAAGGCGACGCCGAGCGCGATCGAGGCAGTGGTGAGGAACAGGCGCAGCTTGTGCGCGAGCATCCCGCGGACGGTGGCGAGAAACACGGCCGTCAGCTCCCGAGGTGCTTCATGTAGTCGTACACGGCATCTGCGGACGGTTCGGTCATCTCGTCGACGATCTGGCCGTCGGTGAGGAACAGGACGCGGTCGGCATAGCTGGCCGCGATCGGGTCGTGGGTCACCATGACGACGGTCTGGCCGCCGGTGCGCACGGTCCCCTGGAGGAACCCGAGGAGCTGGGCGCCGGAGCGCGAGTCGAGCGCCCCGGTCGGCTCGTCCGCGAAGACGATCTGCGGCTTGCCGGCGAGGGCGCGTGCTGCGGCCACCCGCTGCTGCTGGCCTCCGGACAGCTGCGCCGGGCGGTGGTGCAGCCGGTCACCGAGCCCGACCATGTCGACGATCGAGCGCACCCAGAGGGCATCCGGCTTCCGTCCCGCGATGCGCATCGGGAGAGCGATGTTCTCGGCCGCCGTGAGGGTCGGGAGCAGGTTGAACGACTGGAAGATGAAGCCGATCTCGTCGCGCCGGAGCAGCGTGAGCTGCTTGTCGCTGAGGCCGGTGAGCTCGGTGTCGCCGATGTAGATCTCGCCCGACGACGGGCGGTCGAGTCCGGCGAGCACGTGGAGCAGCGTCGACTTGCCGGACCCGGACGGTCCCATGATGGCGGTGAACTGGCCGGCCGAGATGCCGGCCGTCACGTTGTCGAGCGCGTGGACGGCCGCGTCGCCGTGTCCGTAGGTCTTGCTGACCCCGACGGCACGTGCGGCGAC
Organism: Frankiales bacterium; assembly: GCA_025464915.1. Classification (GTDB taxonomy): domain Bacteria; phylum Actinomycetota; class Actinomycetes; order Mycobacteriales; family SCTD01; genus RYN-111. Next base: position 7,077 of record JAODNF010000044.1, read on the forward strand.
GGCCGTGGTGGTGCGGTTCGCAGTGGGTGTGGCGGTGGTCATGTCGCTCCTTGGGCAGGACCGGCCACCGGTTGCGGCGCGGTCCTGTCAGACAAGGCCGATCGCGCTCCCGACGGGATCGGGGAGCCACGCGGACGGCCGGAGCCCAGCCGTCGGCGTCCGGTCGGGGAACTGTGCGGCCAGCCCCACCCCACGGGTTCGGCTGCAACCCCTCCGGGCGTGCCGCGGAGGCGCACACT
>JAODNF010000079.1 GCA_025464915.1 Frankiales bacterium
GGCCCTTGGCGTGGCAGCGGGCGACGTCGGCCTCCATCTGCTCGCGCGTCCCGTTGCTCACCACGGCCCGCCCCTCGTGGTGCACCTGCAGCATCAGCGTCGTCGCCTTGTCCCTCGAGTAGCCGAACAGCTCCATCAGCACGTGGGTCACGTAGGTCATGAGGTTGACCGGGTCGTTCCACACGATCGTCACCCAAGGCCGGTCGACCGTCTCGTCGGTCTCCGGCCGCTGGATCTCAGCGGGAGCCGTCACGCGGTCTCCTTGGCGAGGTCCTTCTTCAGCACCTTCCCGGTCGCGTTGCGCGGAAGCTCGTCGAGGAAGCGGAACTCCCGCGGCACGGCGAAGCGGGCGAGCTTGTCGCGCACCAGTGCCTTGAGATCGTCCTCGGACGCGCTGCCGACGACGTGGGCCACTAGCTTGACCCCGTACGACGGGTCCTCCGTCGCCGTGATGGCGACGTCGTCGACGCCGGGGTGCGACAGCAGCACGTCCTCGACCTGGTTCGGGTAGACGTTCTCGCCGCCGATCACCACCATGTCGTCGTCACGGCCCAGCACGGTGAGCAGACCGTCCTCGCCCAGGACGCCGAGGTCGCCGGTCGCGATGAGCCCGTCGAGGCGGTCCTTGTCGGAGCCATCGGTGTAGCCGCCGAAGGCGAGCCCGCTGCCGACGAAGAGCCGGCCGGCCGTACCCGGCGGGCAGTCCTCGCCCTTGTCGTCCACGACCCGCAGCGTGACGCCGAGCGGCGGCTTGCCCGCGGTCTTCGGGTTCTTCGCGAGGTCCTCGGGCTGGGCCACCGCGGCGTAGGCGACCTCCGTCGACCCGTACAGGTTGTAGAGCACCGGTCCGAACGTCTCCAGCGTCCGCGTCGCCAGGTCGCCCGGCAGGGCAGACCCGCTCGAGGCGATGACCTTCAACGAGCTCGCGTCGGGACCGGCCGCCTTCACCAGCATGTCCAGCAGGACGGGTACGACGATCAACGCGGTCGCCTCGTGCTCCTCCACCAGCTTCAGGACCCTCTCGGGCTCGAACTTCTTGGTGAGCACGACCGTGGAGCCGAGGAGCATGGACAGCGTCAGGTGACCGAGACCCCAGGCGTGGAAGACGGGGCACGCGATGACCGTCGCTTCCCCTGTGTGCATGGGGATCCGCGACAGCATCGCGATGACGTCATCGATCGAGGCCCCCGAGCGGGCAGCGCCTCGCGGAGCCCCCGTCGTACCGCTCGTGAGGATGACGAGGCGCGTGGTGTGCCCTGACTTCGGGGGCGCCTTCAGCTCGCTCGTCTCAGCCAGGCGGCCGAGCTCCTCCGTGGTGACGCGGACCCGGCCGGCGGACGCCTCCGCCAGCAGGTCGGTGAACTCCTCGTCGTGGACGACGACCGTCGACTGCTCTCGGTCAAGCACCTCCGCGAGCTGCCCACCGGCCGAACCGGTGTTGAGGTAGAGCAGGTCGCCACCGGCCTTGGAGATCGCGACCGACGCCTCGACGAACCCACGGCCGTTGCGGGCCAGCAGCCCGACCGGCGTGCCGACGTCCACCCCTCGACGCCTCAGCTCACCGGCGAGCCGGTCGGTGCGCTCGTCGATCTCGCGGTAGGTCAACGACCCCTCGTCGTCGATGAGCGCGACCCGATCGGGGTGCCGGGCGGCACCAGCGGCGTAGCCGGTCGCCGGCGTAAGGCCCCAGCGCGCCACCGCGAGGGCCATGCCGAGCAGTCGGTCCGGACGAATGGGTGCGAGCAACCCGGCCCGGACGAGCACCTTTGCGCCGTCGAGATCCATCCCGTCAGCCTGCCACGTCTCAGAAGGCGGCGGGCGCCGCCTGCCCGCTGCGGAAGCGCACCTGCGTCGCGTCGATCCCGTTGCCCGTCAGGAGCGGCGCCTGCCCCCGGACACCCGGTGCGAGGACGGCGACCTGGCAGTGCCCCTGCCGTCCAGCGCGAGGTAGGTGTTCACCCGGTGGCCGCCGGGTCGGCCGCGAAGACGAGCGGACCGTCGTGGGCACGTCCTTCGGTTCGGGTGCTGGTGCTCCTGCACATGTGGGGGGGTGACGCCGGTGCGAGCACGGCGGCCCGCCGTCCTGGCTGCCTCAGCCCGCTGGCACGAGCGGTCACCGCGCGCGGAACAGCTCCGTTCGCGCCACGCAGGCGTCGCGGACGCCTGACAGCGCCTGTCGCTCCTCGTCGGCCAGGAACCCCTCCAGCGCCGCCTCGTCGGGCAGTTCCAGCACCTGAACCTCGGTCGGGCCGTCGAGCGTGGTCTCGCGCACGACCACGGCACCGCCGTACCTGCTCACGAGGATCCCCAGGACCTGGTCCTCGTACGACGCCAGCGCCGTCTCCTGACCGGGGACTGCATAAAGCAGGGAGACCAGGCGCACCAGGCGACGGTAGACTGGTCGGAGCCACACAGAAGGGGGTGACAGGTCTCGACTCCGGATGTCGCGACAGGAGAAGCGGGCCGAGGAAGCCGACGATGATCTCGTTAACCACGAAATGTCGGAAAACAAATCAAGCGCCGACAACAGTCCGCGCGCGTACGCCCTCGCTGCCTAAGCAGTAGTGCGTCGCTGTCAGCCC
>JAODNF010000320.1 GCA_025464915.1 Frankiales bacterium
TCTGGGCCACCACTCGCCGTCGTACCTGGCGTCGGCTGCGGTCCACAGGAGCGTCCCGGCCGGCGTCGCAGGACCACCGTCGTCGTCGAAGCGCGCCAGCTCCACGGTGGTCATCGACCACCCGCGTCCTCGGGCCGCGCAGCGACCGGCCTCGACGTCGGCTTCCTGCCCTGTCGCAGCGGCGGTGGCCGCGAGAACCCGCGCGCTGGTCCGGGCAGGGCGAAGGCGTCGAGGTTGTCGAGGTCCTGAGGACGAACGGGCCGGGTCATCGACTCACGCCCTCTGCACCGGAGGAGCTCCGGCCTGGGGCTGCGCTGCCTTCGACGAGCCGTTCCTCACCGGCTCGTACGACAACGACGGGGCCGCGGCAGTGCATGGCGCACGCGGTCGCGACGGAGCCCAGGACGAGGTCGACGAACCCGCCTCGTCCTCGGGAACCGACGACGAGCAGGTCGTCCGCTCCGGCCGTCTCGAGCAGCACCCGCGCGGCCGGGCCTTCGATGACCTCCGACGTGACGACTCCGCCGCGTGAGGGCAGGACGCTGCTGACGTCGAGCGCAAGCCGGGTTCGAGCTGTCCGGGCGTCGTCAGGGGACCTGTCTTCCCCGCCGGGGGCGGCGACGACGTGGGTCGCGTGCACGACGAGCAGCGGACAGCTGTGGCGAGCGGCTGCGTCCGCACCCCAGCGGAGTGCGGAGTGCGAGCTCGTCCCGCCGTCGATCCCCACGACGACGCGCCGGAACGGCCCTGGCGTGGCACCTTCCGGGACGACCATGACCGGGCACTCGGAGTGATGGAGGACGTAGCCGGTGGCGGAGCCGAGCAACGCGCTCACGAGCGCCCCATGGCTTCGGGCACCAACGACGACCAGCCCGGAACCAAGGCTCATGCGGACGAGCTGCTGCCCGGGATCGCCTTGATGGGCCTCGGACGTAGCCGTCACCGGTCGCTCAGAGGGCCGCGCGTGCAAGGCCTTGTCCAGCAGGTCGGCGGCTTGCTCGGCAGCGACCTGCCCGAGGTCGTCGCCGGAGAGGAAGGTGCCCGCGTAGCCGGACCCGTACATCTCACCGACCGTCTGCGGGACGGTCCAGACAGTGGCGGCCCGCAGTGGGCGTCCCGTGGTCTCCGCCTCGGCGAGTGCGCGGTCGAGCACGGCAACCGCGGGCTCTGCTTCGCTGACTCCGCTGACGATGTCTCTCATGCTGTACTCCTCAGGACGGGGTGAGCACGTCAGCGACGGGCCGGCGGGGTGTGACGGGGCGACTCGTGCCGTGGCCGATCCGCAGCAGCATCTGGGGTGAGCCGACTGTGCCGAGCAGCTGGGTGAGGGCGAGGCGCGATGCAGGAAGGTCGATGACCTGGCCGAGGGGCTGGGCGAGCAGACCTGCCTGCGTGGCCGCGAGGAGCAGAGCGCTCAGGGCGCGGCCGGACTGCACCCAGTCAGCGGGGGCGTCCCCGAGCGAGCAGAGCAGGACGACCGTCGGGCGTTCCGGAAGGGGCGGCTCCTCCGGTCGGGGCAACGGTCCGTCGAACTCCCTTCCGGCCAGGCTCTCAGCCCGGCCCGCGCCGTGGTCCACGGCGTCAGGCGGCATGCCGTCGCCGCGCTCGTCGTCGCCGTCGTGCCATACCCAACGGCTCAGCTCGTCGTCGTAGCCGTCCACCTGGTGCAGGGCCCGCTCGGCGCGACTGAGAAGCACTTCCACCCCGGTCAGCTCGTCCGCCCGGACCACACGGAGCATGCCGCCCTGTCCCTCGACGGCGCGGTCGAGGCGCTGCAGATCCGCGGCGGAGACGTCCGAGTCGTCGAAGCGCCCGCGAGAGGTGTGGCGATGCAGGATCGCCACGGCGGCGTCGATCTCCGCGGGTGTGGCGTCGTGCCCCTGGCTGAGCTCGACAGTGGCAACGGCGTCGCCGCGCAGGTCGAGGCTTATGAGGGCGTCGATGCCGAGCGCGCGGGCGGCGACCTGGAGGTGGTGGAGCAGCGCACCGCAGCTGAGCAGCAGCTCACGGCCCCCGGGGTCGATCGCGTGCAGCTGCCGGGTCCGGTCGCGGGAGAGCAGCATGCCGCTCACGGTCGGCGTGAGGTGCCACGGCTGCGTGTTGTGCACGCTCGGAGCTCGGGTCGCCATCATCACGAGGTGCTTGACCTGGGCGGAAGGAACGGCGGTCATGGATAGGTCCTCTGCTGTGGGTGGACTGCGGTGACGCCTTCGAGCTGCGCGATCTCCAGCGGCACTGAGCCGTCGGGGCGTGGCTCGCCGAGCCGACCGCGGGCAGTGACCGTCCAGCCCCGGCGGAAGCGGAAGGCACTACGGCCCACGGTCAGGGCCACTACCTGGCCTCCGAGCTGCTCCGGCAGCTCGGGCAGTCCCGCGAGGACGAACAGCTGACCCTGCTCGGTGCGGACAGTGACGGGGAGGACGGTCGGGAGAGCTCCTCGGCTGCAGGCGAGGAACCCTCGTCGGCTGCCGACGAGGCGGTCGCGGCAGGCGTTCTGGCTGAGCGGCGCCTGCACGGTGTTGCTCACTCTCACAGCGTGAGGGCTTCAGCCGCCGTCCCCCAGGGCCAGGTGTCCCGACAAGGACAGGACCAAAGACCTCTGCTGCGGATCAACTCTCCTGCCATGCTGCGGAGGTGGCTCGCATCGGCGTCTTCCTGGTCGACGATCACGAGGTCGTTCGCCGAGGGGTCCGCGAGCTGCTCGAAGCCGAGCCGGACCTCGAGGTCGTCGGGGAGGCCTCGGGGGTGGAGGAAGCTCTCGCCCGAGTACCAGCCGCACGCCCGGATGTCGCCGTTCTGGACGTGCGGTTGCCGGACGGCGACGGCGTGTCACTGTGCCGGGAGCTGCGTGACCTGCTGCCCGACCTCGCCTGCCTGATGCTGACCTCGTTCGCCGACGACGAAGCGCTGCTGGACGCCGTACTGGCGGGAGCGGCCGGCTACGTCCTCAAGGACGTGCGCGGCAACACCCTGGTCGAGAGCATCCGCACCGTGGCTGCCGGGGGGTCGCTGCTGGACCCACGGGCCGCGTCGCTGATCCTGGCGAGGCTCCGGGAGCCGGCGAAGGTGGACCCCCTGGCAGGCCTCTCGGAGCAGGAGCGAAAGATCCTCGTGCTGATCGGTGAGGGCCTCACGAACCGGGAGATCGCGAGTCGCCTGTTCCTCGCGGAGAAGACCGTGAAGAACTACGTGAGCAACGTGCTCGCCAAGCTGGGGTTCCAGCGGCGCACGCAGGTCGCTGTGCTCGCTACCGAGCTGCGACAGCCCTGACTCAGACCGGCACCTGCCAGACCAGCAGGGTGCCGCGGTCACAGCTGATCTTGAGGGACCCGCCGAGCTGCGCCGCGCGACTGGCCAGGTTGAGCAGCCCGCTTCGCGCCGCGTCCGGCGCCATGCCGCGCCCGTCGTCCTGCACCCGCAGCTGCAACGTGCTGCCACGAACGGCGACCAGCACCTCGACGTGCGAGGCGTGCGCGTGCCTGGCCACGTTCGACAGCGCCTCCCGCAAGGTCGCGAGGATGTGCTCCGCCGCCTCGGGGGTCGTGAGGGTGTCCAGCAGGCCGTCGAGCCGCAGGATGGGGGCGAACCCCAGGGTCGCCGTGGCGCTGTCGACGACCTGCAGCACCTGGGCGCGAAGGGACGGCCGGCCTTCGAGGGGGGCCTGCAGGCCGTAGATCGTGGACCGGAGCTCCCGGATCGTCCCGTCCAGCTCGTCGACCGCGCGGTTGATCCGGTTCTCCACCTCCGCGGGGTTCTCCTTGACCAAGCGCACGGCGCTCTGAAGCTGCATGCCGGTGGCGAACAGTCGTTGGATCACGAGGTCGTGCAGGTCACGCCCGATGCGGTCCCGGTCCTGGACGATCGCGAAGCGCTCTGCCTCGACCCGGCGCTCGCCGAGCTCCAGCGCCACCGCAGCCTGGGCGGCGAAGCCCCTCAGCTCGGTGCTGTCCCAGGCGTCGGGTCGGGTGCCCCACAGCACCAGCAGGACCCCCTGGCAGGGCCGACCCTCTGGACCGAGGGGCACGGCCGTGCCCGACATGTCATCTGTCGCGACGTCGGCCGGCGTGCCCGAGGAGATGACCCCTCGCAACGGCTCGTCGAGCTCCCGAAGCAGAGCAGGACCGTCGCAGCCGCTGGCGGTCTCGACGTGCAGCCCGCCGTCGCGCGCCAGGGCGACGAAGGCGACATCAGCCCCGAGCACCTCTCGGGAGCGCTCCACCACCAGGGCGATCACGTCCTCGCGCTCGGTGCCGGACAGCAGCGACGTGGACACGACGCGGCCCGCCTCCATCCAGGCACCCCGGCGACGGCTGACGTCGTACAAGCGGGCGTTCTGCAACGCGACGCCCGCAGCACCGGCGAGCGCGACCACCACGCGTTCGTCGTCGGGTGTGAACTCGACGCCGCCGCGCTTCTCCGTCAGGTAGAGGTTGCCGAACACGTTCTGCCCGACCCGCACCGGCACACCGAGGAAGCTGCCCATCGGTGGGTGGCCCTCCGGGAAGCCGACCGAGGTCGCGTGCTCGGCCAGCTCGGACAGTCGCAGCGGATGGGGCTCGCGGAGCAGCTCACCGAGCACTCCGTGGCCGGTGGGCGGTGGGCCGATGCGGGCGACGCCCGCGTCGTCGATGCCGACGGTGATGAACTGGGACAGGCCCAGTCCGCCCTCGTCGACGACACCGAGCGCGCCGTACTGGGCGTCGACCAGGTTCACCGCGACCTCGACGATGCGCTGCAGCACCGCCTTGAGGTCGAGGTCAGAGCTGACGGCGAGCACGGCCTCGACGAGGCGGTCGACGCGGGGCTGATCCGCGCGCCGGTCCTGGGGCTGTGACACCCGGACTCCCTCACCGTCACGGGAAGAAGTGACTGGTTCATCCTCGCAGCCGGACAGGCCGCTGTCCCCGGCTTGCGAAACGCATTCGCCAGGGACTGCGGTCCCGCGTACCGGTGGACCTACCTCGTGAGGACGACCTTCAGCGCGCCGGTGTCGCCGGCGCGGGAGAAGGTGTCGTAGGCCGCGTCGAACTCGTCGAACCCGAAGTGGTGGGTGATGAATCTCGACGCGTCGACCTGCCTGCCCGTGAGCAGCCGGAGCAGCGTCGGCGTCGAGGAGGTGTCGACGAGCCCGGTCGTGATGGTCAGGTTGCGGTCCCAGATGCGTTCGAGGTGCAGCGTCGCAGACGTGCCGTGCACTCCGATGTTGGCGACGTGACCACCTGGGCGCACGAGGTCGACCGCGAGCTCGAAGGTCGCAGGCACACCGACGGCCTCGATCGCGACATCGGCTCCCAGCCCGGAGGTCAGCTCCTTCACCGCAGCGACCGCGTCCTGCTGGCCGTTGTTGATGACGACGTCCGCACCGAACGCCTTCGCCGCGTCCAGCCGGCTGGCGACCATGTCGATCGCCACGACGAGGCTAGGGCTGAACAGCTGTGCGCTCGTGATCGCCGACAGCCCGATGGGTCCGGCGCCCACCACGACGACGACGTCACCCGGGCGGATGCGCCCGTTGAGGACGCCCACCTCGTAGGCCGTCGGCAGGATGTCGGCCAACATCAGCAGCTCGTCGTCCGTGACGCCCGACGGCACCGGGTAGGTCGAGCTGTCCGCGAAGGGCACCCGTACGAGCTCGGCCTGGGTGCCGTCGATCTCGTTGCCGTGGATCCAGCCGCCGCCGCCCAGGCACTGCCCGAAGCTGGCCTCGCGGCAGTAGCGGCACGTCCCGCAGGCCGAGACGCACGAGACCAGCACCCGGTCGCCCACCTGGCGGGTCTTCACGCCCGTACCGACCTCGGTGACCGTGCCGACAGCCTCGTGCCCGAGGACGCGCCCCGGCGTGATGGTCGGGACGTCACCCTTGAGGATGTGCAGGTCGGTACCGCAGATCGTGGTGGTGTCGACCTGAACGATCGCGTCGGTGTCTGCGAGCAGGGTCGGGTCGGGGATCTTCTCCCATGCCTTCGTGCCTGGACCGTGGTAGACGAGTGCCTTCATGAGCGTGCCTCCTGTGGGCGTGGAAGAGATCGGGGAGCTGCAGAGGGCCGTGCAGAGGGGCTCAGCGCATCCAGGGCTGCGTGCGGACGATCGGCAGCGAGGCCCACTGCCGTCCGAGGAAGCCGATGCTGCGGCCGGCCAGCGCGGCGATGACGATCAGCGCGAACGTGTTGATGATGTGGTCGTCGATGATCGGGTTGGTGGAGTGCGTGGCCACGCCGTCAGCGAGCTTGTCGGGGATCCACGACGCGAACCACATCATGATCAGCAGCAGGGATCCTGCTGCGGCGGCTGGGCGGAGCGCGACACCGAGCAGGAGCGCGCCGCCGATGCCGAGCAGGCCGGCCATGAACAGCGTGTCCATACCGGTCGTGCCGGCAAGGGAGTGGAAGAAGCCCTTGAGGGGGCCACCGGTCACTCCGGACAGGAAGCCCTTCGTCGGGGAGCCGCCGTTGATCCAGGCACGCGCGCTGGGAGTGGCGTAACCGAAGCCGAACAGCTTGTCGAGGAAGGCCCAGAAGAACTCGAAGCCGATGGAGAGGCGAAGTCCGGTCAGGGCGTAGTCGCCGATCCGCGAGCGGCGGCTGACGTCCGCACTGCCGTCTCGCGACGGGCTGGTCGTGGAGCTCCTGGCGTGCCGGGTTGCTGTGGTCATCTCGCGTCCTTGAGGGTGTAGGTGGCTGTTACCTGCACTCTCGCGACGCCGACGACGACCACCCAGGGTCGAAGGTCACGTACGACCCGGGACTTAGCTCCACGACCTACACCGGCGGCACCGGGGGCTCGCGCGGGACGGTGCCGGTGTCCACGACGTCCTGCGCGACGGTCCGCAGCTTGAGGTTGAGGTGCTGGGACGAGCGTCGGAGGAGCTGGAAGGCCTGGGCAGCCGTGATGCGCTCGCGCTCCATCAGGATGCCTTGGGCCTGCCCGATGACCTCGCGCGACGACAGCGCGCTCTCGAGGTTCTCGATCCGGTGCTCTTCCACCTCCTGCGCCTGGGCGAGGGACAGCGCGAGCGCTGCGTAGCTGGCGAAGATCAGGCCCTGGGCGCGCTCACTCGCGTTGAACGCTGCAGGCAGCTGCGCGTAGAGCTGAAGAGCTCCCACGGTGCTGCCCTCGAAGGACAGCCGATAGGCGAGCGCGCTGCGGAAGCCGTGCCGCACCGCTTCCGGCGAGAACAACGGCCACGACCGGTCGTCGAGGAGGTCTGGGACGTAGATGGTGTCCAGCCCACCAAGGGCGTCGACACACGGGCCCTGCCCCGCCTGCGCCTGCAGGGCGTCGAGCTGATCGATCGGCGCGGAGCCCGCGGGCGCCGGGTTCAGCACGCCATGCACGCACAGCGCTGCCTCGTCGCAGCCGTCCATGGTCGCTACCGCGAGCCACACGATCCGCTGCGCCGCCGTGGAGGCCTTGCTGGGAGCGAGCATCACCGTGGCGATGTCCGCCAGGTGTCGAGCGAGCTCGATCCCGGAGTCCTGATCGGCCGTGGTCAGCACGTCCCGAGCCGCACCCGGCAGCTCCTGCTCGCTCACTGCGAATGCCCTCGTTCCGTGGGAAGTAGGCGTAGAGTCGACATCGTCTTCGACTCGTGAGGATACGGCCCGCCTCTCGCGTTAGGCCCGACAGCGTGACTGTCCTCGTGAACCCCCTCCCGGCTCGGGCTCGCGCAGCATTCCAGCGTCAGGGGACCGCATCCGGC
>JAODNF010000148.1 GCA_025464915.1 Frankiales bacterium
CGACATCCCGCTGCAGGCCTACTTCCGCATCAACACCGAGAACATGGGCCAGTTCGAGCGGACCCTGATCATCGCGGACGAGGGCTCCTCGGTGCACTACGTCGAGGGCTGCACCGCGCCGATCTACTCGAGCGACTCCCTGCACTCGGCCGTCGTCGAGATCATCGTGAAGAAGGACGCCCACGTCCGCTACACGACGATCCAGAACTGGTCGAACAACGTCTACAACCTCGTCACCAAGCGCACGTCGGTGCACGCCGGCGGCCGCATGGAGTGGATCGACGGCAACATCGGCTCCAAGGTCACGATGAAGTACCCCGCCTGCTTCCTGCTGGGCGAGGGCGCCTCCGGAGAGACGCTGTCGATCGCCTTCGCGGGCGAGGGCCAGCACCAGGACGCCGGCGCGAAGATGGTGCACGCGGCACCTCGTACGACGTCCAACATCGTCTCCAAGTCGGTGGCCCGCGGCGGTGGCCGCACGTCCTACCGCGGCCTGATCCAGGTGCAGGAGGGCGCTGTCGGCTCCAAGAGCAACGTGGTCTGCGACGCGCTGCTGGTCGACAGCATCAGCCGCTCCGACACCTACCCCTACGTCGATGTGCGCGAGGACGACGTGTCCCTCGGTCACGAGGCGACGGTCTCCAAGGTCGGCGAGGACCAGCTGTTCTACCTGATGTCGCGCGGCATCGAGGAGAGCGAGGCGATGGCGATGGTCGTGCGCGGCTTCGTCGAGCCGATCGCCCGTGAGCTCCCGATGGAGTACGCCCTGGAGCTGAACCGCCTGATCGAGCTCCAGATGGAGGGCTCCGTTGGCTAGCCCGCCCCTGGACGGTACGAAGTTCGCGCGCGTCCTGTCCCGAGACCCTGACGCCTTCGGCGCCATCACGGGTCGTGAGGAGGAGTGGCGGTTCACGCCGCTCTACCGGCTGCGGGGCCTGCACGACGGCACCGCCGTCGTCGACGGGACGATCACGGTCGACGGCGCGTTCGAGACGATCGGCCCCGACCACCCGCTCGTCGGGTCGGCCCTGGTGCCGGCCGACAAGCCGTCCGCCCTCGCGATGCGTGACTTCAAGGAGGGTCAGCTCGTCACCGTCGACGGCGAGCTGACCGAGCCGATCACCCTGCAGGTCAAGGGATCCGGCGAGACCTCGTACGGGCACGTCGTCATCGACGCGAAGCCCTTCAGCAAGGCCGTCGTCGTGCTCGACCACACGGGGACGGGTACGCACGTCGGTGCCGTCGAGGTGCTCGTGGGCGACTCCGCCGACATCACCCTCGTCTCCGTCCAGGACTGGGACGACGACGCGGTGCACCTGTCCGCGCAGGCGGCGCGCGTCGGCCGCGACGCCCGTTTCAAGAGCGTCGTCGTCACGTTCGGCGGTGACCTGGTCCGGCTCAACCCGACGGTCACCTACGCCGGGCCCGGCGGCGACGCGGAGCTGCTCGGGCTCGCGTTCGCCGACACCAAGCAGCACCTCGAGCACCGGCTGCTGGTCGAGCACACGGTGCCCAACTGCAAGAGCCGGGTGACCTACAAGACGGCGGCCCAGGGCGTCGAGGCGCACACCGTGTGGATCGGTGACGTCGTCATCCGCAAGGAGGCGACGGGCACCGACACCTACGAGCTCAACCGCAACCTGCTGCTGAGCGACGAGGCGCGTGCCGACTCCGTCCCGAACCTCGAGATCGAGACCGGCGAGATCGCCGGTGCCGGCCACGCCTCGGCGACCGGCCGGTTCGACGAGCAGCAGCTGTTCTACCTGCAGTCCCGCGGGATCACCGAGGGCGAGGCCCGCCGGATGGTCGTGCGCGGCTTCTTCCACGAGGTCGTGCAGCAGGTCGGGATCCCCGCGCTCGAGGAGCGGCTCGACGCCGCCATCGAGAAGGAGCTCGCGTGAGGGCCTGCGCGCTCGACGACATCCCGGTCGAGGGCGCGCTCAAGGTCGTGCTGGGCGGCATCGACATCTGCGTGGCCCGCAGCGAGGGCGAGGTCTTCGCCATCAGCGACACCTGCTCGCACGCGGACGTGTCCCTGTCGGAGGGCGACGTGGAGGAAGGCACCGTCGAGTGCTGGCTGCACGGCTCGCGCTTCGACCTGCGCACCGGCAAGCCGACGTGCCTTCCCGCCGTGAAGGCCGTCGCCACCTACCCCGTCGTCATCGAAGGCGATGACGTGCACGTGAAGCTGGAGAAGTAAGTGAGCACCCTCGAGATCCGCGACCTGTCCGTCAGCGTGGAAGCCAAGCAGATCCTCGCCGGCGTCAACCTGACCATCAAGGCCGGCGAGACGCACGCGATCATGGGGCCCAACGGCTCGGGCAAGTCGACGCTGGCCTACAGCATCGCCGGGCACCCGAAGTACACCGTGACGGGCGGCTCGGTCACCCTCGACGGCCAGGACGTGCTCGCCATGTCGGTCGATGAGCGGGCCCGGGCCGGGTTGTTCCTCGCGATGCAGTACCCCGTCGAGGTCCCCGGGGTCACGGTCTCCAACTTCCTGCGCACGGCCGCGAGCGCCGTCCGCGGCGAGGCACCGGCGCTGCGCCTCTGGGTGAAGGAGCAGAAGGAGGCGATGGCCGCCCTCGAGATGGACCCGGCCTTCGCGTCCCGCAACGTCAACGAGGGCTTCTCCGGCGGCGAGAAGAAGCGCCACGAGATCCTGCAGCTCGAGCTGCTGAAGCCCAAGATCGCCATCCTCGACGAGACCGACTCCGGCCTCGACGTCGACGCGCTGCGGGTCGTCTCCGAGGGCGTCAACCGGGTCCGTGCCACCGGCGAGACCGGCACGCTGCTCATCACGCACTACACCCGGATCCTGAAGTACATCGTCCCCGACTTCGTGCACGTCTTCGCCGGCGGCAAGGTCGTCGAGGAGGGCGGCAAGGAGCTGGCCGACGAGCTCGAGGCCAACGGCTACGCCAAGTACGTGGGTGCGGCGGCGATCTGACATGGGCTTCGACGTCGAGGTGGTCCGCAAGGACTTCCCCGTGCTCTCCAAGGAGGTGCACGGGCACCCCCTCGTGTTCCTGGACAGCGCTGCCTCGAGCCAGAAGCCGCGCCAGGTCCTGGAGGCCGAGCGCGTGTTCGTCGAAGAGCACTACGCCAACGTGCACCGCGGCGTGCACACGCTGTCCCAGGAGGCGACCGACGGCTACGAGGCCGCCCGCCAGACGGTCGCGGCGTTCATCGGTGCCCAGCACGACGAGGTCGTGTTCACCAAGAACGTCACCGAGTCGATCAACCTGGTCTCCTACGCCCTGACGCAGAGCATCAAGCCCGGGGACGAGATCGCCGTCACCGAGATGGAGCACCACTCCAACCTGGTGCCGTGGCAGATGCTCGCCGAGCGCACCGGCGCGACGCTGCGCTGGCTCGGGCTCACCGACGACGGCCGGCTCGACCTGTCCGACCTCGACGAGGTCGTCAACGAGCGGACTCGGCTGTTCGCGTTCACGCAGGTCTCCAACCTGCTCGGCACCGAGAACGACGTGCCGACCCTCGTCGCGCGGGCGAAGCAGGTCGGTGCGCTCACCCTCGTCGACGGCGCGCAGGCCGTGCCGCACCAGCCGGTCGACGTACCCGCCCTCGACGTCGACTTCTACGCGTTCACCGGCCACAAGATGCTCGGCCCGTCCGGCGTGGGAGTGCTCTGGGGCCGCGACCTGAACGCGCTGCCGCCGTTCATGGGCGGCGGCTCGATGATCGAGGTCGTCACGATGGCGGGCTCCACCTACGCCAACGCGCCCGAGCGGTTCGAGGCCGGCACACCCGTCATCAGCCAGGCCGTCGCTCTCGCCGCGGCGTGCGACTACCTCACGGCGCTCGGGCTCGACGACGTCCGGGCGCACGAGACCGCTCTGACAGCAAGGCTTCTCGACGGGATCCGCGCGCTCGACGGCGTCCACGTCATCGGCCCCGACACGACCGAGATGCGGGGGAGCGCCGTCTCCTTCGTCATCGAGGGCGTACACCCCCACGACGTCGGCCAGTCCCTCGACGAGCTCGGCATCGCCGTCCGTGTCGGCCACCACTGCGCCGCCCCGGTCTGCAAGCGCTACGGCCTCGCCGCGACCACCCGCGCGTCGTCGTACGTCTACAACAATGAGGCCGACATCGACGCCCTGCTGGCCGGCATCGTCACGGTTCAGGAGTTCTGGCGATGAGCGAGTCGATGTACCAGGAGATCATCCTGGAGCACTACAAGCGGCCCCACCACAAGGGCCTGCGCGACCCCTTCGACGCCGAGGTGCACCACGTCAACCCGACCTGCGGCGACGAAGTGACGCTC
>JAODNF010000149.1 GCA_025464915.1 Frankiales bacterium
GCCTGGACGCGCTGGAGCTCGAGAGCGGCGCGCCGGCCGACGAGATGCTGTGGGGTGACGGGTTCGAGATCGAGACGGTCATCAACACCCGGATCGCGAAGGCCAAGCTCCGCATCACCGAGGTCAAGAGCTACGAGTTCGACCGCATCCACGGCACCAGCAACCTCAACGCGGTCACCGACGGCCTGCGGGTCCTGAAGGCCATCTGCATCGAGCGCTTCGCCACGCGGCCGCCGGCGAAGCGCGTCCTGCCCGCCCACATCCGCGTCCTGCAGGCTGCCTGACTCCCAGCCGTAGCAGGAACTTCACGAAGAAGAGCGAATCTACTCAGTGGTAGCAACCGTAGAACGTGGGGTCAGTGACGTGAGCGCAGCGCTCTTCGTGCCTCCGCCGCTGGCGGAAGCCGATGCCCGCACGCGGTCGGACGCCCTCCGCCGCTGTTTGGAGACGGTCCTGTCGCAGGTGCTGCAGCAGACCCAGCTGCTCACCCTGCAGGTCGGCTGCCCGCTGCTGCTCGGCGGCCCCGTGATCGCCGAGCGTCCCCCGGGCAGCTGCCCGCCCGGTGACGGCACGCTCAGCTTCACGAGCCACGCGATCCCCCCGACCAGCCACGTCCCCGAGGCGATCCTCTGGGTCAGTGCCAACTCCGAGACCGGCCGCTCCGAGGCGCACGCCGTGCCCGTGATGCTGTCGGCGTTCATGGAGGCGGAGATGAGCCGCCTCATCGCCGAGAGCACCGCCCGCGGAGCGCTCGAGATCGCCAACCGCGACCCGGCCACCGGCCTCGGCAACCGTCGTGCCTGGCTGCACACGCTGCACGTCGAGGCGGGCCGCGCCCGGCGCAGCGGTCGCCCCATCACGATCGTGATCCTCGACATCGACGGCCTCAAGCAGGTCAACGACGCCTACGGCCACGCCGCCGGCGACAGCCTCATCGCTCGGGCCGCTGCGGCGCTCAGCATCGCCCGGCGCGCGACCGACGTCGTGTGCCGCCTGGGCGGCGACGAGTTCGGCATCGCTGCCGCCGACACCGACCCGGCCCAGGCCGAGGCGCTCGCCGTCCGGCTCAAGGAGGCGCTGCTCCAGCAGGGCGTCAACGTCTCCATGGGCTGGTCCACCAGCGCCCACCTCGGCATCGACGACCTCTGGCTGCGCGCCGACGCCGCGATGTACGAGGACAAGCGCGCCCGACGCTGACTGTTTGCCCTCTCGCAAGGTTAGACCCGCGTTTCAGCGGAGAGACACTCATGCAGGAGGCGATCCCGCCATGAGTTCGGAGCAAGGCACGGCCCTGCGGTTGCAGGGGATCATCGACAGCGAGGCGTGCTCAGCCGTACGCCGTGAGCTGGCGCCGCGGCTGGCCGCAGGTGTCCGCCACGTGGTGCTCGACCTGTCCGACGTCACGGAGGTCCACACGCCCGGAGTGCTGATGATGCGCTCCCTCGACGCGCACCTGCGCCGGCTGCGCGGCGGGCTGGTCATCACGCACGCGTCGCCCTACGTCGCGAGCACGCTGCGGGTGCACGAGCTGGACCACCTGCAGCGGATGCGCGACCTGGAGCAGCGGGCCACGCCGCCCCCCGCGCGCACCGAGCCGGAGACGCTCCCCAACCTCCTGCCGCTGGTGCGCCGCGCCTGACTTGCATGATCGCCCGCTCATCTGCTTGCCTTCTTGCACATGAGCGGGGACGAGAAGCCGTTCGACGCCAGCTTCGGCAGCGGTGAGCGGTACACACAGCCACAGGGGGACGACGCCGTCACGACGGTCGTCGTGGAAGGTCACGTGTGTCCCGGGGAGATCCTGGGGCGCAACGGCCCGCGGGTGCAGGTGCGCTTCGAGCTCCAGGGATCGACGTACGTCCGCTGGTTCGACGCCTCCGACCTGGTCGACGAGCCACCCGCCGCGGGCTGACGCCTCGGCCGTCCGCGAAAGGGCGGGAGCCGGACCCCGCGCGACGATTTGCCCCGCGCAGCGTTGGAAGCAGTGAGACGATGAGCGAGGGAGGGGGTCCCGTCATGTCCGCGCACACGCACGACACCGGTCCGGCGCTGCGCGCCGTGCCGTTGGCCCCCCGCCCCCTCAAGCGGCCCACCTGGGAGCGGAAGTACGCGCTCTCGCTCGCGGTGGTGGACCTGCTGCTCATCTGCTCGTCAGCGCTGCTCGCCTACGAGGTGCGCCTCGGCGGGTCCAACGACGCCACCCTCGTCGCGGGAGGCCGGACCCTCCCGTACGGCCTGGTCGTCGGTGCCCTCGCGCCGCTCTGGCTGCTCATGCTCGCCGCCAGCCGGTCCTACGAGGCGCGGTTCCTCGGGGTCGGGTTCGAGGAGTTCAAGCGGGTCGGCAACGCATCGGTGCGGCTGGTCGCCCTCATCGGCTTCCTCGCCTTCGCGTCCAAGGCCAGCATCGCCCGTGGCTTCGTGGCGGTGGCGATCCCGCTCGGCCTGATGCTGCTGCTCCTCGGCCGCTACGCCGCCCGGCGGGTCCTGCACTCGCTGCGCAGCCACGGCGTCTGCGTGCACCACGTCGTCGCCGTCGGCTCCGTCGCGGAGGTCCTCGCGCTCGCTGAGCAGGTCGACCGCGAGCCCTTCGCCGGCCTGCGGGTCGTCGCCGTGGCGCTGCCCGACTACGACAAGAAGTCCGAGCTCCGCTACCAGGACCGGACGCTGCCGAACGTCGGACCGGCCCGGGACATGGCCAACAAGCTGCCCGAGATGGGCATCGACACGGTCGCGGTCGCCGGCGCCTCGGCGCTGTCGAGCCGCGAGCTGCGCCAGCTGTCCTGGGACCTCGAGGGCACCGGCACCGACCTGGTCGTCGCCCCGGCCATCACCGACGTCACGGGCCCGCGCATCCACGTCCGGCCGGTCGCCGGACTGCCCCTGCTGCACCTGGAGGCCCCGGCCTTCGGCGGTGCCCGCCGGGTCTTCAAGCGGCTGATCGACCTCAGCGGTGCACTGACCCTGCTGCTCGCGCTCGCCGTGCCGTTGGTCGTCCTCGCCGTCGCCATCAAGGTCGAGGACCGCGGCCGGGTCTTCTTCAAGCAGGAGCGCGTCGGGCGGGCGTCCAGCCGCTTCAACATCTGGAAGTTCCGCAGCATGCGCGAGGGCGCGCACGACGAGATCGCCGAGCTGCTGGCGCTCAACGAGTCCGACGGCCCGCTGTTCAAGCTCCGCCAGGACCCCCGCGTCACCCGGGTCGGCAACGTCCTGCGCAAGTACTCCCTCGACGAGCTGCCGCAGCTGTTCAACGTCATCGGGGGGTCGATGTCCCTCGTCGGCCCGCGGCCGCCGCTGCCGACCGAGGTCGACGTCTACGACGATCATGTGCACCGCCGGCTGCTCGTGAAGCCGGGTATGACCGGCCTGTGGCAGGTGTCCGGCCGTGCCGACCTGCCGTGGGAGGAGTCGGTCCGCCTGGACCTCTACTACGTCGAGAACTGGTCGGTCGCCCTGGACATCCAGATCCTCTGGAAGACCCTGTTCGCGGTCGCGCGCTCGTCCGGGGCGTACTGACGCTCAGGTCCTGGGCGCTGCTGCCGACACAAAGAGCGTGAAGCTTCCCAGGCTTCTTCGCAAGAAGCCCCAGCCCGCCGCCCGCGAGCACGACGTGCCCTTCGTCCCCGAGCCGCGCGGCTCGAGCGACTACTGGGGCCGCCAGCCCGCCTGGACACCTACTGGGGCGGTCGTGCCTGAGCAGCGATCAGCCAACGACTCGGCCCGGTCGCCCTCAGCGTGAACACGTAGCGGGTCGTCACCTTCACCGGGTCGCTCGCGAAGACGCCCAGCTGGGACGGGATCGCGTTGCCGTCGCAGCTGATGTCCTGCTCCGCGTCCGACGCGGGCTTCGTCGTCACGACCACGTGCCCGCGGCCCTGGCAGATGACGGTGCTGCCGATCACCTTGCCGGCCGGCACGGTGATCGCGAACGTGATGGTCCGGACGCCCGGCGTCAGGTTGTTGTCCTTGCGGGCCACCTCGCCGAGGAGCTTGTCGGGCACGGGCAGCGGCGAGATGCGGCCGGCGTCGGCCGGGTAGGGGACCGCCGTCGGGGCCGTGGTGGGCGAGGTCGTGATGCAACCGGGGGCCGGCGGGTCGCCCAGGCAGGGGTTCTCCTCCGTCGGCGTGGGCACCGCTCCCTTGCTGCCTCCGCCACCGGTGCAGCCGGCGACGAGCAGCAGCGGGATCAGGAGGAGTTGGGCGCGCACCCGCTCAACCTATCTAGTAGACGAGCGCCTGCACGCCGTCGCCGAGCACCTGTTCCACGAACGCTGCGGCGCCCGCGATCGTGATGCCCGCCGTGAGGTCGGCCTCGGTGAGCCCCCGGCGGGCAGCGCACTGCGTGCAGACCTGCACCGTCCCGCCCGCCAGCACCGCGGCCAGCAGGACGGACGCGGGCGGCGACTCCGGGAGCTCGAGCTCCCCGCCCGGCACCGCCAGGCGCACCGACTCGCCGGTGAGCCACAGGCTCACGTCGGCCCCGGCGGCGAGCGCGACCGACGCGACGGTGAGGCCCTGCAGGCACCGCTCGGGCGCGTCGGCACCGGCGGTGAGCTTCACGACGAGACGGCGCACGCCCCCTAGACTGGCACTGTGAAGATCGAGTACTTCTACACGGGCCTGCTGGCGGCGTCCTTCCTGCTGATCACGTGGTTCTCCGTCTACGTCGTCTACCGCCTGTTCCAGGGCCAGAAGTAGCCGAGCCCGGCGCAGTCAGATCGGGCCATAGCCGCACCACCCGGGTCATGCCGGCACCGCCCGGACGGGCTGCTGACGCGACCGCGTCCCGCGCTTACGGTCGGCTCGTGACGGTGATCCCTGAGCAGCGCAGCGCGCAGGAACGCCTCTGGCGCGCGATCACCCTGCTCGACGCGATCGACCAGCCGGGGTCGGACCTGCCCGTCGACCGGGGCGAGGCCGAGCTCGAGCTCGTGATGGCCTGGAGCGAGTACGAGACCAGCCGGTTGACGGACTGACCTGCGCGCAGCAGGGTCGGCAGTATGGACACCACGCAGATCTTCGTCGACGGCGACTGGATCGCCTCCACCTCCACGACCACGATCGACGTGGTCAACCCCGCCACCGAAGAGGTGATCGCGCAGGTCGCCGCCGGCACGGCGCAGGACGTCGACAAGGCGGTCGCTGCCGCGGCCGCCGCGTTCGAGGGCTGGGCTGCCCTCGCGCCGAAGGAGCGGGCGGACTTCCTGCAGGCCGCGGCCGACGCGCTGGGTGCGCGGGCCGACGAGCTCGGTCAGCTGATCAGCGACGACATGGGCATGCCGATGCCGCTGGCCAGCATGGTGCAGGCCGGGCTGCCGACGTTCAACATGGCGAACTTCGCGAACCTCGCCCGCACCTTCGACTTCGAGGGCGAGGAGATCGGCAACAGCCTCATCGTCCGCGAGCCGGTCGGCGTCGTCGGCTGCATCACGCCGTGGAACTACCCGCTGCACCAGGTGGTCCTCAAGGTGGGCGCCGCGCTCGCCGCCGGCTGCACCGTGGTGGTCAAGCCGTCGGAGGTCGCTCCCCTCTCGGCGTACGTGCTCGCCGAGGTCTTCTACGCCGCCGGACTGCCCAAGGGCGTGTTCAACCTGGTGTCCGGCGACGGGCCCACGGTCGGCGAGGCCCTCGTCGTCCACCCCAGGGTCGACATGATCAGCTTCACCGGCTCGACCCGCGCCGGGAAGCGCATCGCGTCGCTCGCCGGCGAGCAGGTGAAGCGGGTGGCGCTGGAGCTCGGCGGCAAGTCCGCCAACGTCATCCTCGACGACGCCGACCTGGAGAAGGCGGTCGCGGACGGCATCGGCAAGTGCTTCCTCAACAGCGGGCAGACCTGCTCGGCCCTCACCCGGATGCTGGTTCCCGCCGACAAGCTCGAGCAGGTCGAGCAGCTCGCCGCGTCGACGGCCGCGGCCTACGAGTCCCAGCTCGGCCCGCTCGTCAGTAGCGCGCAGCTCAAGCGCGTCCGGGACTACATCCAGAAGGGTACGGACGAAGGTGCCCGCCTCGTCACCGGCGGCCCAGAACCCCTGGGGGACAAGGGCTACTACGTCAGGCCCACGGTGTTCTCGAGTGTCACGCCCGAGATGACGATCGCCCGCGAGGAGATCTTCGGCCCGGTCCTCGCGATCATCCCCTACGCCGACGAGGCGGAGGCCATCCGGATCGCCAACGACAGCGACTACGGCCTCGCCGGTGGCGTCTGGGGCTCGCCCGACCGCGCGATGCAGGTCGCCCGCAAGCTCCGGACCGGCCAGGTCGAGGTCAACGGCGGCGCCTTCAACCCGGCTGCCCCCTTCGGCGGCTACAAGCAGTCCGGCATCGGCCGCGAGGCCGGCACCTTCGGCCTCGAGGAGTTCCTGGAGACCAAGGCCATCCAGCGCTGAACCCGGCCTGCTGAAGGGGGTTTAGGGTGCGACCCGTGGCCGTGTTCCCCGTGATGGCCCTCGTCGGCGCGCTCGTGCTCTCCCTCCTGCCCGCCCAGCTGCCGTGGCGGCAACGGGGCCACAGCCTCCGCCGCTCGCGTACAGCACCGTCTCCCGGACCCAGCACTACGCGCTCTACACCGTGCGCGGCGGGTCGCAGCGCCAGCTGGTCTCCTCGACGCACGCGGTGTCCCTCGACGCCTGGTCGACGACCGGGGAGATCTACTACACGGTCCCGCAGCTCACCTGCCCCACGGACTGCCACAGCCGCGTCGACGAGGTCCCGGACCAGGGCGGCAGCCCGCAGACCGTGGTCGCGTCGGGTGCGCAGCTGTCGATCGACCACTTCGGCAAGACGGTCGTCTACGTCGACGGTGGCCAGCTCTGGCGCCGGGCGCTCACCGGGACGTCCGCGACCCGCCTCACCGGGGCCGGTGGGACGGCGCCCGTCATCTCGCCGGATGGCAGGAGCGTGCTGTTCTCCCGGCAGGTCGAAGGTCCCGGCGCGCTGGTCATGGCGGTGTTCGTCATGCCGCTTGCCGGCGGAGCGCCCCGGCGGATCACCGGCGGGAGCACGCTCGACCTCGCCGGGGCGTGGTCGCCGGACAGCCGTCGGGTGCTGTTCACCCGGGACGCCGTCAGCGCGCGGCCGAAGGTCATGAGCGTCTACGTGGACGGGACCGGCCTGCGCCTGGTGGCCGCCGACGCGCACGACCCGGCGTGGGCCGATGACGGCTGGGTCGCCTACCTCGCCCGCCGCGGCGATGACCAGACGGTGGCGGTGGGCCGGCCGCCGGGTGGTGCCGAGCGCGAGCTGGCCAGGGTCGCGGGGTCCGACGTCACCGGTGTCAGGTTCGAGGCGGGCGGCTGAGAGACTCCCTGCCCGTGGAGCTGACTCGTGCCCGTGTGCAGGACGCCAACCCGGGGACGGACCTGTCGGCCCCTGACCTCGACGACAGCGGCTGGCTGCCGATCGAGGTGCCGGGGGACCTGCACGAGGCGCTGATGCGGGCAGGCCGGCTGCCCGACCTCGACGTCGGGCTCAACGACACGGCAGCGGCCTGGGTCGAGGACCGCGAGTGGTGGTGGCGCCTCGACGTGCCCGAGGCCGGCCTGCTCACGTGCGACGGGCTGGACACGTTCGCGACGCTCTACCTCGACGGCGTCGAGATCGGTCGGTCCTCCAACCAGTTCCTGCCGTTCGCGGTCGAGCTCGGCAACGCCGGCGTGCTGGCGATCTGCTTCCACCGCCCGCACGACCACGCCGGGACGACGGCGCAGATGCGCAAGGCGCAGTTCTCCTTCGGCTGGGACTTCGCACCGCGCCGGCCGCGAGTCGGACCGTGGCGGCCGGTCACCCTCGGACCGCGGCCGACGCCGATCGGGTTCCGGACGGTGAGCCTGGACCCTGTCACCGTCGAGGTGACGGTGGACGAGGGCGCGGCGGTCAGCATCCTCGGCGCGAGCCGCACGGGAAGCGGCACCCTCGAGCTCCCGGGCGCCGCGCTCTGGTCACCGCAGGACCCGGTGCTGCACGAGCTCACGGTCGACGGGATGCCTTACGCCGTCGGCATTCGCACGGTCGAGCTCGACCGCACCGACGGCCGCTTCACGTTCGTCCTCAACGGCGAGCCGCTGCCGGTGCGCGGCGCCAACTGGGTCCCGACGACGACCGACCACGACACCCTGCTGCGCCTCACGAAGGACGCGCACCTCAACATGCTCCGGGTCTGGGGCGGGGGCGTCTACGAGGACCAGGCGTTCTACGCGACGTGCGACCGCCTCGGGATCCTGGTGTGGCAGGAGTTCATGTTCGCCTGCCAGGAGTACAGCGACGCTGACCCCGACTACGTCGAGAGCGTCCGTGCGGAAGCGGAGCACCAGGTGCGGCGGCTGCGGCGGCACCCGTCGATGGCGGTGTGGTCCGGCAACAACGAGGTCGAGCTGCTGGCGTACGGACTCGGCTGGTCCTCGCCGTCACCGGCGCACGGCCTGTTCTACGACCTGCTGCCGTCGGTCCTCGAGGCCAACGCACCCGGCACCGCGTACGTCGCCAGCAGCCCGTCCGACGTCACCGACCCCACCCGCAGCGACCGTCACAACTGGCAGGTCTGGCACGGTGTCGACGAGCTCGGTGACCGCGAGAGCGTCGCGTGGATCCCCGACTACCCGGCGGTGGACCTCGGCTCCCCGGAGGCCGACGCGTTCCTCAGCAACGCCGTGCCCAGCCGCTACTACGAGGACCCGACGCCGTTCGCCAGCGAGTACGGGCTGTGCGGCGCCCTCAACTGGCAGACGCTGGTGCGCGTCACCGAGCCCGAGGACCTGGTCCTCGGCTCGGCCTCGGTCGAGAACCGGCACCGCCCCGGACGGCTCGGTCCGCGCAACAAGATGCAGCTGCTGATGGAGGCGACGGTCGGGACGCCGAAGGACCTGCGCGAGTGGGTCGAGCTCAGCCAGCTGATGCAGGCCGAGGGCGACAAGACCGGTGTGGAGCACTACCGCCGGCAGTGGCCGCACTGCGCCGGCAACCTCATCTGGCAGCTGGACGACTGCTGGCCCACGGTGAGCTGGGCGCTCATCGACTCCGACGCCCGCCCGAAGCCGGCCTACTTCGCGGTTGCCCGTGCCTCCGCCCCGACGCTCGCGTCGTTCGTGCCGCTCGGGACCGGCTGGGCGCTGTGGCTGACGACCGACGACGCCTGGTCGGGCGGGCTGACCGTGCGGTCCCGCACCTTTGACGGTGAGGTCCGCTGGGAGCAGGCGGTGGCTGTCGAGGCGGGCCGGCGGTCCAGCCAGCAGGTCGCCTCGTTCGACGACGCCGGCGACCCGACCCGCGGCTACCTCACGGTCACGGGCCCCGGGATCCGCAACCGGCAGCTGCTCACGGACTACGTTCACCTCGTCCGGGAGCGTCCGCTGCCGACGTACTCGCAGGTCGCAGGAGGTGTCGAGGTGACCAGCCCGACCTTCGCGCTGCACGTCGACCTGGGCGACGGCTGGAGCGAGCGCTTCTTCGACCTCGATGCGGGCGAGACCCGCTTCGTCGCCGGCTCGGGACCGGTGGACCTCCGGGCCCTGTAGCCCCGCGAATGGACACAGCGCTGCGGAATTCGGCCTGAAAAGCGCAGCGCAGTGTCCATTCACGCGGAGGGGGTCAGGGCTCGAGCAGGGCCAGGCAGCTGGCGAGGGTGCCGGCGAGCAGGTCGTCGTCCAGGACGCCGCTGCCGAACAGCGCGCGGTGCATGAGCGGGCCCTCGAGCACGTCCGCGATGACGCTCAGCGGTGCGTCGGCACGGATCTCGCCGCGGGCGGCCGCCGCAGCGAGCGCCGCGCGCATCGCGGCACCGCGCGGCTGCAGGATCTGCAGCCGGAAGGCGTCCAGCGCAGCGGGGTCGTCGGCCAGGTCGGCGAGCAGCGGCGACAGGGAGCGCGCGGCGGTCGTGCCCCAGGCGTCGGCGAGCTGGCGCAGCAGATCGGACAGGTCCGCGGACAGCGAACCGTGGCCGACGTACGACAGGCCGGGAAGGTGCCGCGCGAGGGTGTCGATGACGAGCAGCGGCTTGGTGCCCCAGCGCCGGTAGAGCGCCGGCTTCTGAATGCCCGCGCCCTCGGCGACCGAGGTCATCGTCAGCGCGATGTAGCCGACCCGGGAGAGCTCCTGCCAGGCCGCGAGCAGGATGGCCTCGTCGATGCTGGCGTCACGGGGACGGCCGACGGTCGTCATCGGGAAACGTCCCTTCCGCTGGCGGGAAAGATTCGGTACGGTGCGTACCGATAGCCCAGCCGCCCCTGAGGAGCGCACGTGACAGCCCCGTCACCGTACCTACCGGCCGAGACGCTCGACGCGCTCGTCGCGCAGCGCGAGGCCGAGGGCCTGCACTACCCGACGGACCTGCACGACAAGGGCAAGGCCGTCCCCGGCGCCACGAACCGGGCCTTCCACCTCACGATGCGCGACGGCGTCCGGATCGCGCTCGACACGCACGTGCCGGTCGGCGGCCCGGTCCCGACCGTCGTCCGGTCGACCAGGTACTGGAGGGCGAGCGCAGGCTCTCCCGCGAAGCAGCACCTCGAGGCGCTCGAGGCCGAGCGCTGGTTGCGCGAGGGGTTCGCCCTCGTCCTGGTCGACGCCCGGGGGACCGGCGCGAGCTTCGGCACCTGGACCCGGGCGTGGGCCGACGACCAGCGCGACGACCTGTTCGAGGTCGTCGACTGGATCACCGGGCAGGCGTGGAGCGACGGGACGGTCGGTGGCTACGGCACGTCCTACGACGGCAGCACCGCGCACCTGCTCGCCGCCACCGGCCACCCGGCGGTCAAGGCCGTCGTGCCGCGCTTCGCCCTCTACGACAGCTATGCCGACGTGGCCGCCCCGGGTGGTGTCCCGCTGGACCACTTCCTGGAGAACTGGGCGGCGATGAACCACGCCCTCGACGGCCAGCCGCAGCGGGCCACGCTGCCGCTGATCCTGCCGCTCGTCGGGTCGGTCAAGCCGGTCGACGAGGACCTCGACGGCACGCTGCTGCAGCAGGCCCAGGCCGAGCACCTCGGCAACTGGGACCTCTGGGCGGACATGAAAGACCTGTCCGAGCGGGGACCCGAGCCGGACTTCGGCAACGGCACGCCGCACGCCCGCATCGACGAGCTGCGCGCTCATGGCGTGCCGCTGTGGCTGTGGTCCAGCTGGTACGACGGGGCCTACGCCGCCGCCCAGCTGCGCCAGCTCGCGGACCCGGCGCTCGACGTGCGCGTCACCCTCGGGCCGTTCTCCCACGGCGCGTCGATGAGCCCGCTCGGCGACCCGCTGCAGCCCGAGCTGCGCAACATCCCCGTGTCCCACCAGGTGCGCGACCTGGCCGCGTTCCTGCGGCACCGCCTCACCGGCACCGGCGAGGACGCGAGCCCACGCGGAGTCCGCTACTGGCGCCTCGGCGACGGCTGGCAGGAGTCGGAGCAGTGGCCGCCGAAGGACGTCACCGTGAACCGGCATCCCCTACCTGCCAGGGGCTTCGCGCTCGACGGCACCGCGAGCACCGGCGCGTCCGCCACCCGCTGGCACGGGCTGATCGGCGGCGAGCCGGTGGCCTACACCCAGCGCACGGGTCAGCAGCTGCTGTGGGACGCCCCGGCGCCGAGGGCCATCACCGGCACTCCGCTCCTGCACCTCGACGTGGTCAGCGACTCTGCCCAGCTCGCGCTGCACGTCTACCTCGAGGCCGTGCTGCCCGACGGCACGGAGCTCTACCTGACCGAGGGCGTCCTCAACGCCAGCCACCGCGACATTCAGAGCGCCACCCGGACTAGCACGCCCGGCAGCACCGG
>JAODNF010000171.1 GCA_025464915.1 Frankiales bacterium
CCGCTCGTCCCTCCGGTTCTGGCTCCGGGGACGCGCGCAGGACTGACCTGCGGTGCGCACCTACCCTCCGGACTCTCACCGTCGGTGCCGGGGTTCCACCGGCTCCACCGCTCGCTGGCTGCGGGCGAGTCGCGGACTGTGACCGCCGGTTCGGACTTCCACCGACCCCGGAGCGCACTGGGGACCAGCCTAGGCGGGACCGAATCGCGTTCCAGCGACGGGGTCCCGGTCAGCAGGACTCTGTCTGCAAGGTCACCCTCGGCGGTCGACCGCTACGTAGGACCCCCGCTCCCGCTTGGCGACCGTCTTCATCTCCGCCGCGACGGCCACCAGCGCCCGGTGGTCGCCCGATCCGCCGTGGTGCAGGGCGATGCCGATGCTCACCGAGCACAGCGGTGTCCGGCGCGGCTCGCCGCGGCGGTCCTTCGTCTCCAGGTAGCCGGCGGCGGCGTCCGCCTCGTCGTAGTGGTCGAGACTGAGCCGCGCGAACTCCTCGAGGGCGCGCGAGCAGAGCGGCTCGGCCTGCTCCGGGCGGCAGACGACGACGAAGTCGTCACCGCCGACGTGGCCGAGGAACGGCGTCGGGTCCCCCATCCGCAGGGCAGCCCGCTGCAGGCACGCGGCGAGCAGCAGGAGCAGCCCGTCGCCCCTGCTGAAGCCGTACGCGTCGTTGAAGCCCTTGAACTCGTCGAGGTCGACGTGGCACAGCGCGTAGGGCGAGCCCGAGGCCATCCGTGCCGCGATCTCGACCTCGATCCGGTGGTTGCCGGGCAGACCCGTCAGCGGGCTGACGGCACGGATGTCCGCCGACCGGCGCAGTGTGCCCTCGATGCGGGCCATCAGCTCGAGCGAGTCGTAGGGCCTCGTGACGACGTCGTCGGCGCCGGAGGCGATCAGCAGCGCCCGCCCGGCGGGGTCCTGGAGCTCCGTGAGCACCACGATCGGCAGCCATGCGGTGAGCGGGTCTGCGCGCAGCTGACGCACGACGTCCGTCGAGTGGACGCCCGCGTCGAGCACGAGCAGGTCGGGACGGTCGAGCATCGCACGCTCGACGGCCGCGGCACTCGTCGCGCGGTCCACCTGGTGCCCGCGGTCGAGCAGTTCCTGCGCCAGGTAGCGGACGGCGTCACTGCCGTCGTCCGCGACGAGCAGGTGGCCGGGCACGTCAGCCGAGGGCGAGGGCTCGGAGCCGATCCACTGCCGCGGCGGGGTCAGGCGCGCCGTAGACCGAGCTTCCCGCGACGAACACGTCCGCGCCGGCCTCGGCGGCCCGGCCGATCGTGTCGTCCGTGACTCCACCGTCGACCTGCAGCCAGATCTCGCGGTCGCCGATGGCCTCCCGCACCCGCCGGATCTTCGGCAGCGTCTCGTCCATGAACTGCTGGCCCCCGAAGCCCGGCTCGATCGTCATGACCAGGACCATGTCGAAGGCCGGCAGCAGGTCGACGAACGGCTCGATCGGGGTGGCCGGGTTGAGGGCCAGCCCGCTGCGGGCGCCGGCTGCCCGAATGGTGCGAGCGGTGCGGAGGGGCGCCCGCGACGCCTCGGCGTGGAACGTCACGCTGCCCGCGCCGAGCTCGGCGTAGGAGGGCGCCCAGCGGTCCGGGTCCTCGATCATCAGGTGGCAGTCGATCGGGATCGTCGTCGCTTTCAGCAACGACTCGAGCACCGGCGTGCCGATCGTGAGATTCGGGACGAACGCGTAGTCCATGACGTCGAAGTGCAGCCAGTCGGCGTGCCCCTCGACGCGGGCGGCCTCGTCGGCCAGCCGCGCGAAGTCGGCGGCCAGCAGGCTCGGGAAGATCTGCACGCCGTCAGCCTATTCGGAAGACCGCGAGGAACATCGCGTCCGTCCCGTGCCGGTGCGGCCAGAGCTGGACCGCCGGTCCCGCTCCGAGGTCGGGTACGCCGGGCAGCAGGTCGCGTGCGTCGAGCTGCTGCAGCCCGGGGTGCCGGCGCAGCACGTCGAGGACGGGGACGGCCGTCTCCGCGAGGTGCGGAGAGCAGGTCACGTAGGCCAGCACACCACCGGGCCGCAGCAGCGCGACGGCACTGTCGAGCAGCTCGGCCTGCAGCTTGGTCAGCCCCGGCAGGTCGGACGGCTGGCGCCGCCAGCGGGCCTCAGGCCGCCGGCGGAGCGCGCCCAGGCCCGAGCAGGGCGCGTCCAGCAGGACGCGGTCGACGCTCCCCGGGGTGATCGGGGGCGTGCGCCCGTCCGCGGTCACGACGTTCCGCACCCCGGACTGCTGGACGAGCCTGGCCCGGTGCGGCTGGAGCTCGACCGCGAGCAGCCGGCCGGGGGCGAGCGACTGCAGCAGGGCTGCCTTGCCACCCGGGCCCGCGCAGAGGTCGACCCACAGGTCGTCGGAGCCGTCGAGAGGTGCGTTCGCGAGCGCCAGAGCCATCAGCTGGCTGCCCTCGTCCTGCACGCCGGCGCTGCCGTCGCGCACCTGGGCGATGTCGCCCGGGTCGCCGCCGTCGAGCCGGGTGGCGCGGGGCGACCAGGGCCCAGGGGTCCCGGGCAGCTCGCTGCGGTCGACGGTGCGGGCCACCAGGTGCACCTGTGGCCGCTCGTCGTCGGCCTGCAGCGCCCTGCGGGTCTCCTCCAGGTCGCCGCGGAGCGCGTCGCGGTACGCCTGCGCGATCCACCTCGGGTGGCTGGTCTCGAGCGCGACCCGTTCCATCTCGTCTGCCGGTGCGAGCTGGGCGAGCCAGGCCTCGAGGTCCTGGGCGGCGACCTTGCGCAGCACAGCGTTGACGAAGGCCGCAGGGCCGGCCGTGAGCCTGGTGCGGGCGACGTCGACAGTGGTGCTGACGGCGGCGTGCGTCGGGATCCGGGTGCGGAGCAGCTGGTAGGCACCGAGGCGCAGCACGTCGAGCACAGGAGGGTCGACCTTGTCGATCGGCCGGTCGATGCAGGTGGTGAGGATCGCGTCCAGCTGGCCCTTGGCGCGCAGCGTCCCGTAGGCGAGCTCGGTGGCCAGGGCCGCGTCCCGGTCCTCGATGTTCCGCTCACGCAGCAGTCGGGGGAGCACGAGGTTGGCGTAGGCGTCGCCCTCGCGCACGGCCTTCAGGACGTCGTACGCGGTCAGCCGGACCTGGTCGCGCCGCACTCGGGGGACGGTCACAGGAAGCGCTCGCCCGGCTCCGGGCGCAGCCCCCGCAGCCAGTCGCGCGCGGCCATGTCGCCCTTGCCCTCGGGCCGCACGGTGCCGAGCCGCACAGCGCGGGTGGCGGTACCGACCAGGTCGTCCTCGACCACGCCTGGGTCGAGCTGGGAGCCCGTGACCGTGACCGGGCCGAGCTTCACCCGCCGGTCGCGGAAGGTGGTCCAGGCACCCGGGGCGGGGGTGCAGCCCCGGATCACACGGTCGACCCGCAGCGCCGGGGTGCCCCAGTCGACGCGGGCGTCCTCGACCGTGATCTTGGGAGCCAGGCTGACGCCCTCCGACGGCTGCGGCAGGGCGTGCAGGTCCCCCCGCTCGAGACCGTCCAGGGTGGCGACCAGCAGTCCGGCCCCTGCCGTGGCCAGCCGTCCGAGCAGGTCACCGCTGGTGTCGGTGGGGCGGATCTCCTCGGTGAGGATGCCGAAGTACGGGCCGGTGTCCAGGCCCTCCACGATGAGGAACGTGGTCGCACCGGTGACCTCGTCGCCGGCCATCAGCGCGTGCTGGACCGGCGCTGCTCCCCGCCAGGCGGGCAGCAGCGAGAAGTGCAGGTTGACCCATCCGATCCGCGGGATGTCGAGGGCACTGCGCGGGATGAGGGCGCCGTAGGCGACGGTCGGGCACGCGTCGGGTGCGAGGTCCTTCAGCTGCTGCTGGAAGTCCTCCTCCCGCGGGTGCTTCGGCGTGAGCACCGGGATGCCGTGCGCCTCGGCCACCTCGCGCACCGGACTGGCCCGGAGCTGCCGACCACGCCCTGCCGGAGCGTCAGGCCGGGTCACCACGCCGACGACCTCGTGGCTGCTGGCGAGCAGCGCCTCGAGGCTGGGTACGGCCGGGGCCGGCGTACCCGCGAAGACCAGCCGCACCTAGAGCGCCTGTCCGAACAGCGGGTGCGGGCTGGCCTTGATGACGGGCGGGTGCTGCCAGTCGGCGTCGCGGATCTCCTCGAAGGCCAGCCGCTTGGTCTCGGCGTCGAGCCGGTCGACGAACAGCACCCCGTCCAGGTGGTCGGTCTCGTGCTGGATGCAGCGGGCCAACAGCTCGCTGCCCTCGATCGTGATCGGGTCGCCGTACTCGTTCTGCCCGTGCGCGACGACGTGCATCTTGCGCCGGCACTCCCAGGCCAGGCCGGGGATCGACAGGCAGCCCTCCTCGCCGTCCTGCTCCTCGTCGCTGTCGAAGTGCAGGACGGGGTTGATGAGGTGCCCGACCACGTCGTCGACGTCGTACGTGAAGACGCGGAGCGAGACCCCGATCTGCGGGGCGGCCAGGCCTGCGCCGGGCGCCTCCTGCATCGTCTCGGTGAGGTCCTTCACCAGGACCCGGAGCTCCTTGTCGAAGGTCGTGACGAGCTCCGCCTTCGTGCGCAGCACGGGATCCCCGAACAGCCGGATCGGTCGCAGTGCCATGCGCACCAGCCTATCGGCGCCGTCGCTGCGCCTTCGTCGGCGCCGGACGTCGATCAGGACAGCGACAGCGGGTCGAGCTCGATGCGGACCGGCTCGGCCTTGCGGGCGCTGCGCACGCCGGCGGCGGCCTTGAGCGCGGTCGCCAGCTGCGCGCCCTCGGGCCGGGGTACCCGCAGGAAGGCCCGCTCCTGCTCGCCCTCGGCCACCGGACCGAGGACCTCGGCGTCGACCAGCGCAAGCAGCTCCGCGACGGCCGCCGGGGCGCCCGTGACGCTGGCCATCCGGGTGGCGGGAGGGAACCCGAGCTCGGCCCGGTCGGCCAGCTCCCGGG
>JAODNF010000179.1 GCA_025464915.1 Frankiales bacterium
CGCCGAGCCCGTCGCCAAGGCGGTGGTCGCCCTCTTCAGCGACCTGGTCCCCGCGACGACCGGCCAGATCGTCTACGTCGACGGCGGCTTCAGCGCCATCGGCGTCTGACACCAGGGACGTTGCTCCGGTTGTTCACGCGGGCCGCTCCTGATCACGCTCGAGCCGGACCTCCGTCTGTGAGCAACCGGAGCCGGGTCAGGTGGTGAGGTCGTAGGCCGTGGTGCCGCCGATGGTCTGCGCGGTGAAGGTGGCCTCGACCCAGGTGGTGATGGCGGAGGAGGTCCCGCCAGAGGCCTGGCCGGGGCCCCCGCCGGTGCTGCCACCGCCGAGGAAGTAGTGGACCTTCTTCGCCGCGACGAGCTTCTGGAACTCGGCGAGGGTGGGTGTCGGGTCGGAGCCGTTGAAGCCGCCGATCGCCATCACGGGTTCACCAGAGGCGAGCTGCGGGCCGGCGGCGGCGTTGGAGCCGATGGCGGCAGCGACCCAGGTGTAGGCCGACGCGCTGGCCTTGAGGGCGGCGACGAGGGCGGCGCTGGGGGTAGAGGCGTCGAGCAGGTTGCCCATGCCCCCACCTCGGAAACCGGCGGTGGGAGTGCCACCGCCGCCGCGGAAGGCGCCGCCGCCGGGGCCGAGGCCGCTGGAGGGCGATGCGGAGGGGATGGCGCCGGAGTGGGTCGTCGACGCGGTCGCGACGGCCGCCAGGGCAGGTGCTGAGAGCGACGCGACCAGAGCGAGCGCGACCACTGCGGGCAGGAAGGCCTTGCGCACCAGGGGAAGCCACAGGACGACGGCTGCCGCGGCGAGGGTGCCGAGGAGCAGCAGCGGGCGCTGCGAGGCGTGCCAGGTGGAGCTTCGCTCCATGAGGCGGTACGTCCAGACACCGCTGATGACGAGGGCGCCGGCGACGGTCCCACGGGCCGCGAGGTCGTCGCGCTTCTTCCACAGCTCGACCGCCGCGATGCCGATCACGCCTCCGAGGGCGGGGGCCAGGGCGACGGTGTAGTAGGGGTGGATGATGCCCTTCGCGAGCGAGAGCACGAGCCCGGTGACGACGAGCCAGCCGCCCCAGAGCACCAGCGACGCCCGTACCGCGACCCGGTCCCAGAGCACCCAGAGCCCGCCGATCAGCAGCAGGAGCGCGAGCGGCAGCAGCCACGATGCCTGGCCGCCGAACTCGCTGTTGAACAGGCGCGTGAGGCCGGTGGCGCCCCACTGGTTGGCGCTCGAGCCGGTCTCGTTGCCGGTCAGCCGGCCGAAGCCGTTGTAGCCGAACAGCACCGACAGGAACGAGTTGTCCTGCGAGCCGCCGATGTAGGGCCGTGACCCGGTGGGCCACAGCTCGACGAGGGCGACCCACCAGCCGCCGGCGGCCAGCATCGCGGCGCCGGCGATGACGACGTCCCGGACCCGGCGGCCGGCACCGGTCGGTGCCAGCCAGAGGTAGACGACCGCCAGGACCGGGACGACAAGGAGGGCCTGCAGGGCCTTGGACAGGAAGCCGAGCCCGACGAGCATGCCCGCGAACGACAGCCAGCGAACCGAGGCCGTCTCGAGGGAGCGCACTGTCGCGTAGACGGCTCCGGTGAGGCACAGGACCAGCAGCGAGTCCGGGTTGTTGAACCGGAACATCAGCGCCGCAACCGGCGTGGTCGCCAGCACGAAACCCGCGATCAGACCTGCCGCGTGCCCCGACACCCGCCGTGCCGCGAGGTAGAGGACCCAGACGGACGCGACGCCTTCGAGGGCCTGGGGGACCAGGACCGACCAGGCGTTGACGCCGAAGACCCGGGCCGACAGGTCCATGACCCAGAGGGCCGCGGGGGGCTTGTCGACGGTGATGAAGCTCGAGGAGTCCGAGGACCCGAAGAGCATCGCCTTCCAGCTGTGTGACCCGGCTTGGACGGCGGCGGTGTAGAAGGAGTTCGCCCAGCCCGAGTCACCGAGGTCCCAGAGGTAGAGCAGGGCGGTGCCGAGGAGCAGGGCCGCGAGGGACGGCGTGACCCAGCGGGGCTTCTCGGTGCGGGGCCTGACGTCCAGGACCTCCAAGGGGCGTTCGAGGACGGCGGTCACGCGCCGGCCGCCTTGCGGAAGACCCAGCCGCGGAGGGCGACGAAGCGCACGACGGTCGCAGCCAGGTTCGCGACGACCAGGACGGTCAGCTCCAGCCCCCGCGAGGGGGTGGTCAGCAGGTGCAGCAGGGCGAGCGACCCGGAGGTGACGGCGAGCGCCGCGCCGAAGACCAGCAGGCCCTGCAGCTGGTGCTTGCCGGCGTCGTCCGCGCCGCGGACGCCGAACGTGAAGCGGCGGTTGGCCGCGGTGTTCGCGACGGCGGTCGTGCCGAGCGCGAGGAAGTTCGCGACCTGACCGCCCACCAGCGGGTGCAGCAGGACGAACAACAGGACGTACGCGAGGGTGCTGGCGACACCTACGGCCCCGAACCGCAGCACCTGCCGGACCAGTCCGGTGGTCCCGTCGCCGGCGCGGCCGAAGGAGCGCCGGAGCTCACCTACGGGCAGGGCGCCGGACGCGAGCCCGCGGCCGACCCGGAGCACGCCCAAGAGGTCCTCCTTCGCGGTGTGCACGATGTCGACCCGCGAGTCGGGGTCGTCGATCCAGTCGACGGGGACCTCGTGGATCCGCAGTCCGGACCGCTCGGCCAGGACGAGCAGCTCGGTGTCGAAGAACCAGGCGTTGTCCTCGACGAGGGGCAGCAGCACCTCGGCGCGGTCGGCACGGATCGCCTTGAAGCCGCACTGCGAGTCGGAGAACCGCGTCGTGAGGACTGCGTGCAGGATCAGGTTGTAGCAGCGGCTGATCACCTCGCGTTTCGCTCCGCGGGCCACCCGGGCGGACCGCGCGAGGCGGGTGCCGATGGCGACGTCCGAGTGGCCCGACAGCAGCGGCGCGACGAGCGGCAGCAACGCGTCGAGATCGGTCGAGAGGTCGACGTCCATGTAGGCGAGGACCGTCGCATCGCTGCTGCCCCAGGCCTCCTTCAGCGCCCGGCCGCGCCCCTTCAGCGGCAGCCGTTCGGCGCGAACGCCGGGCAGCTCCTCCGACAGGCGTGAGGCGATGTCCCAGGTGCCGTCGGTGCTCGCGTTGTCGGCGATGGTGATGCGCGCCGAGAACGGGAACTCCTGGTTCAGGTAGGCGTGCAGCCGGCGGACGCTCGGTTCGAGGTCGGTCGCCTCGTTGTGGACCGGGACCACGATGTCGATCGCGGGAGACAGGGAGGTCGGTGCCAGGGGGTGCGTCTTCTCGACGGCCGGTGCGCTCATGACACCTACGTTCGGGCGCGGGGTTGGGACGTCCCTGCCCGCCCGCTGCGGAGTGCCTGTGAGGCAAGGGAACCGACAAGCGGCGGGGCCGGCACGCGCTGGGGGAGAGCGCGTACCGGCCCCGTCGTGATCGAGCGGCGCGTCCCGTGACGCCGCTCGAGGCTCTAGCTGCTCGCCGCCGAGGCGAGCACCACCTTGAGGGTCTT
The DNA here is from genome assembly GCA_025464915.1 of Frankiales bacterium. Lineage (GTDB taxonomy): Bacteria > Actinomycetota > Actinomycetes > Mycobacteriales > SCTD01 > RYN-111. The sequence goes on from JAODNF010000179.1 coordinate 3,486, forward strand.
GGTGACCCCACCGCGCGTGATGGTGAGTGTCACGGTCGTGCCCGGGTCGTAGGACCGGATCGCAGCGATCAGGTCGGTCCCCCCGGTGATCAGCCGGTCGTTGACCTTGGTCACGACGTCGCCCGTGGCCAGGCCCGCCTTGGCAGCCGGCCCGCTGGCGGAGACGTCGGTGATCTGCGCACCGCTGCCCGGAGCCCCGCTGTCGGAGGAGTCGTTCTGCGGGACGCTGACACCGATCTGGGAGTGCACGGCCTTGCCGCTGGCGATGAGCTGGTCGGCGACCTTGGCCGCGGTCGCGCTCGGGATGGCGAACCCGACGCCGATGTTGCCCGACTGCGTACCCGTCCCGGAGGAGCCGACGGAGGCGATGGCCGAGTTGATGCCGATGAGGCGGCCGGCAAGGTCGGCGAGAGCTCCGCCCGAGTTGCCGGGGTTGATGGCGGCGTCGGTCTGCACGGCGTCGATGACGGCCTGCGAGCCGCCGCTGCTGTCGCCGGTGCGGACTGCTCGGTGCAGCGTCGAGACGATGCCCTCCGTCACGGTGTTGGACAGCCCCAGAGGCGCGCCGACCGCGATGACCGCTTGGCCCACCTTCAGGGTGTCGCTCGACGCGACGGTGACGGCCTTGAGGCCGGACTGGCCGTCGATCTTGATGACGGCGAGGTCGGTCGTGGAGTCGGTGCCGATGATCCGCGCCGGGACCGTCTTGCCTGTCGACAGCGTCACGTTGACGCTGCCACCCGTGCCGACCGCGGCAGCGACCACGTGGTTGTTGGTGAGGATGTAGCCGCTGTCGCGGATGATCACGCCGGACCCCGTGTCGGACACGCTCTGGGTGCCGAACCCGGTGCTCTCCTGGCCGGTCACCTCGATCGTCACGACCGACGGCCCGATGGTCGCAGCGGCACTCTCCGGCGTGCCGCTGATCGTCTTCGAGCCGTTCGTGACCGTGCCACTGGCGAGCGGCGTGGAGCTGCTGAGCGAGGTGGTGCCGTCCTTCTGGAAGTACTCGGCGACGCCACCGCCCGCAGCGCCACCGGCCACCAGGGCCAGCGCGAGCAGTGCGGACGTACCGGGGCGCTTGCGCGGCGGCTTCGGCGCTGCAGGGCGCTCCTCGTACGCGGGGGGAGCGGAAGGCTCGGTCGGCAGCACGGCGGTCGTGCCAGGCTGGGACCACCACGGGGTCTCGGGCATCTGGTGCGGGTCGGTCATGACTCCATCCTCTCCGGTTTCCTGGCAGTTACCTGTGAGACGGGTCGGACCTGGCTGGGAAACGCTCCCCGGTAGCCTGGAGGGGCTGCCGCGGCCCACCTGAAGGAGTTCAAGCGATGCGGGCCCTGCTGCTCGAAGCCATTCACGACGACGCGGCGTTCGCGCTGCGCGACGCCGGTTTCGAGGTAGAGCGCCTTGACCGGGCGCTGGCCGAGGGCGAGCTGATCGAAAGGCTCGACGGCGTCTCCGTGCTGGGCCTGCGCTCCAACACGAACCTGACCGCGCGGGCCCTCGAAGCGTCCACAGACCTGCTGGCGGTGGGGGCGTTCTGCATCGGTACGAACCAGATCGACCTGGCGGCCGCTTCCGACCGCGGCGTCGCTGTCTTCAACGCGCCCTTCTCCAACACCCGTTCCGTCGTCGAGCTCGCCCTGTCGGAGCTGATCGCCCTGACCCGCCGGCTCACCGACAAGAACACCGACATGCACGCCGGCGTCTGGGACAAGTCCGCGGTGGGCTCGCACGAGGTGCGCGGGCGCAAGCTCGGCATCGTGGGCTACGGCAACATCGGTTCGCAGCTCTCGGTCCTGGCCGAGGCGCTCGGCATGCGGGTCCTGTTCTTCGACACCGCCGACCGGCTCGCGCTCGGCAACGCCCGCCGCTGCGGCACGCTCGACGAGCTGCTCGCCGAGTGCGACGTCGTCTCCCTGCACGTCGACGGCCGCTCCTCCAACAGCGGCATCTTCGGCGCGGAGCAGTTCGGCCGGATGCGTCGCGGGTCGATCTTCCTCAACCTCTCGCGCGGCTTCGTCGTGGACCACGAGTCGCTGGCCGCTCACGTAGTCAGCGGTCACATCGCCGGCGCTGCGGTCGACGTCTTCCCGGTCGAGCCCAAGGCGAAGGGCGAGGAGTTCGTCTCGCCGCTGCGCGGCCTCAGCAACGTGATCCTCACCCCGCACGTGGGTGGCTCCACCGAGGAGGCGCAGCAGGACATCGGTCACTTCGTCGCGGGCAAGCTGCGCGACTACGTGCACACCGGTACGACGTCGCTGTCCGTCAACCTCCCACCGGTCGCCCTTCCCCGTGAGGAGGGTCAGTCCCGGCTGCTGCACCTGCACGTCAACACCCCCGGCGTCCTCGCGGCCGTCAACGGCGTCCTCGCCGAGCACGGGGTCAACATCGAGGGCCAGCAGCTGTCGACGCGCGCATCGCTGGGACTGGTCGTGACCGACATCAACGGCGCCGCTGCCGGCGACGTCCTCGACGCGCTGCGAGCGATGCCGGAGACGGTGCGCCTCCGGGTGCTGTCGTGAAGCAGCTGGCGGACATCGTCGGTGCCGAGCACGTCCTCACCGACCCTGATCTCAAGGCGTCCTACGAGACGGACTGGACCCAGCGCTTCACCGGGTCGGCCCTCTGCGTCGTGCGCCCGGCCTCCACCGAGGAGGTCGCCGCGGTCCTGCGGGCCTGCGCGGCTGAGGGCCTGAAGGTCACGGTCCAGGGCGGCAACACCGGTCTGGTCGGCGGCGGTGTCCCCGCGGGCGGCGACGTTCTCGTGTCGCTGACCCGGCTGTCGACCCTCGGCACGGTCGACCCGGCTTCCGCGCAGGTCACCGTCGGCGCGGGCGTCACGCTGGCTGCGCTGCAAGGGATCGCGCGAGACGCCGGCTTCGACGTCGGGGTCGACCTCGCTGCACGCGACTCAGCCACGATCGGCGGGCTGATCGCGACGAACGCCGGCGGCATCCGGGTCCTTCGCTACGGCTCGATGCGCCAGCAGGTCGTCGGGCTCACGGCAGTGCTTCCCGACGGCTCGGTCTTCTCCCGGATGGCGGGCCTCGAGAAGGATGGGACCGGGTACGACCTGATGGGCCTGATCGCTGGCTCCGAGGGCACCTTGGCGATCGTCACGGAGGCCCGGGTGCGGCTGGTGCCCAGGTTCAGGGCGCGCGCCGTCGCTCTGCTCGCGTTCTCCTCGACCCAGGCCGCTGTCGACGTACTGCCTGGTCTGCGGTCCTCGCTCCCGTCCCTGGCCGCCGCCGAGCTCTTCTACGCCCCGGGTCTCGCGCTGGTCCGCAAGCACAGCGGCCTGGCTGCGCCGTTCCCGGAGGAGCACGAGGCCTACCTGCTGGTCGAGTGCGCAGACCTCACGGACCCGACGTCCTTGCTCGTCCAGGCGGTGGAGACGGCCGACGGCCTGGTCGACGCGCGCATCGCGGACGACGCCGCGGGGCAGCGCGCGCTGTGGGCCTACCGCGAGACGCACACCGAGTCGATCAGCGCCGAGGGCGTGCCCGTGAAGCTCGACGTGTCGGTCCCCGTGAGGTCGCTGCCGTCGCTCGTGGAGCGGCTCGCGCCCACGATCGCCGGCGTCGCGCCGTCAGCGCGACCCATCGTGTTCGGGCACGTCAACGAGGGCAACCTCCACGTCAACGTCCTCGACGCCGGGGACCTCCACGAGGAGGTGAGCGACGCCGTGCTGCGGTTGGTCGCCTCCCTCGACGGGTCGATCAGCAGCGAGCACGGCGTCGGCCGCGCGAAGGTCCCGTGGCTGAGCCTGTCGCGGTCAACCGTGGAGATCGAGACCATGCGGTCCATCAAGGCCGCCCTCGACCCGCACGGCCTGCTGAACCCCGGCGTCCTGTTCCCGTGAATGGACACTGCGCTGCGGATTTCAGGCTGAAAAGCGCAGCGCAGTGTCCATTCGCGACAGTTACGGGAGCAGGCGCCAGCCGATGCCGCGGACGGTGACGAGGGCGCCGCCCGCCTCGCCGAGCTTGGCGCGGAGCCGGCAGACGTGGACGTCCAGGGCTCGGGTGGTCGCGGGGTAGACGTCGAGCAGGTCGGCCATCCGGTTGCGCGCGACGACGATCCCGCGCGCCTCGTGCAGCGCGGCCAGCACCTTGAACTCCTGCCGGGTCAGGTGCACCAGCTGGCCGCGTACCCGGACCTCCCAGCGGTCGACGTCGATCGACAGCAGCCGGTCGCCGGAGCGCTCACCGGCGGGCGTGCCGCCGGTGACGGTCGGCAGGCCGGCGTCCCGCCAGGCGACGAAACCGCCCTCGAGGTCGGTCGCGCGGGAGATGCCGAGCACCTGCAGGGTCGCCGCGGCGAGCGAGGACGTGTAGCCCTCGGAGCAGACCACGACGACCTCGAGGTCGTACGACGCCTCGGGGATGTGCGCCGACGAGGTCGGGTCCAGGCGCCACTCGAGGACGTTGCGCTCGAGGACCAGCGCGCCGGGGATCTCGCCCTCCCGCGCCCGCTGGGCGTGCGGGCGGATGTCGACGAGCAGGGCGCCCCTGCCCTGGGCGGCGAGCGCCCGGGCTGGGGAGTAGCGGTCGAGACCGGTGCGGGCATCCCACAGCAGGTCCTCGACCGAACGGGGGACGGGAAGGGCGCGGAGCGCGGTCACGGTCATCAGGCCACCTCGGGCTGGTCGGTGAGGACCTGGGAGGAGCGCGTCAGCACGCCTTCCTGCAGGTCCCAGAAGTTCATCTCGGTGAGGGCGGGGGCATAGGCGTGGATGCTGATCGCCGGGCCGCTCGAGCGGTTCCCGACGTCATGCACCGCACCGGGTGGGACGTAGGACACCTGCCCCCGCGTGAGGTTGCGGGGAGCCCGCTTGCCGTCGGACAGCCGCACCTCCTCCAGGGTTCCGGAGACGACTGTGAAGGCCGCGGCGGCCTCACCATGGTCGTGCAGGTCGGTGTTCTGGTCGGGCAGCCAGGTCAGCAGCCAGAGGTCGGCGGCGGGCAGCTGCGCCAACCGGTGCCAGTAGCGAGAGCCGGTGTCGAAGCGGACGTGCTGGCGCCACAGCCGGGCGTCGCCGGCGACCGTGCTCACGGTGTCGACGAGCAGGGACAGGTCGAGCATGGGAGAGCTTCCTTCGAAGGAGAGGGTCGGACTGAGGACAGGTCCTCAGCGACAGGTCTCGTCGAAGGCGTCCGCGCGACGGCCCGGCCAGAAGGGCTCGAGGTTCGCGGTGGTCATGCGAACCATTAAACCACACTGATTGACTAGGTAATCAAGAACTCGCCAAGGCGATCTGCGTCACGCGTCAAGAAGCCGTCAAGAGCGGCCCGCTCCCCGGGCATCGGTGCTGACGTGGTCCCGTGCTCGAGATCCCGAAGAGAGTCGTCGTCGGCCGCCCGCTCCGGAGCGACCGCCTCCACGACACGCTGCTGCCCAAGAAGCTCGCCCTGCCGGTGTTCTGCTCCGACCCGCTGAGCTCCGTCGCCTACGCCACCGAGCAGATCGTCCTGGTCCTCGGCCTCGGTGGCCTTGCCCTGCTCCACCTGACGCCGTGGATCGCCGTCGGCGTCGTGGCCCTGCTCACGATCGTCGTCGCGTCCTACCGGCAGACCTGCTTCGCCTACCCCAACGGCGGTGGCGCGTACGCCGTCAGCCGCGAGAACCTCGGGGCCCGCGCGTCGCTCGTGGCCGCGAGCGCCCTGCTCGTCGACTACGTCCTCACCGTCGCGGTGTCCGTGGTCGCCGGCATCGCCGCTGTCACCAGCGCCGTGCCCTCACTGGCCACGCACGCCGTCGCCCTGAGCGTGGTGGCCATCGTGGTGCTGACGATGGTCAACCTGCGCGGGGTGAAGGAGTCCGGTCGCGCCTTCGCGGTGCCCACCTACGGGTTCGTGGCGATCGTGCTGCTGATGCTCGCCTGGGCCGTGGGGAAGGCTGTGCTCGGTCAGCCCATCCAGGCCGAGAGCGCCGGCTGGACCGTGCGGCAGGTCCACCAGACCGGGGGTGCGCTGACCGCCTTCCTCGTCCTCCGTGCGTTCGCCAGCGGCTGCACGGCCCTGACCGGCGTCGAGGCCATCTCCAACGGCGTCCCGTCGTTCCGGAAGCCGAAGAGCAGGAACGCCGCCTCGACCCTCGTCGTCATGGGCGTGCTCGCGATCGTCATGTTCGTCGGCATCACCGTCCTCGCCGTCACGTCGCACGTGCACATGGCCGAGGACCCCGCCAACCTGCTCGGCGCGCCCGCCGGTCACGTGCAGCGGACTGCCCTGTCCCAGATCGGCATCGCGGTCTTCGGCCACGGGGTGCTCTTCTTCCTGCTCCAGGGCTTCACCGCCGCGATCCTCGTGCTGGCGGCGAACACGGCCTACAACGGGTTCCCGATGCTGTCGTCGCTGCTGTCCAAGGACGGCTACCTGCCGAGGCAGCTCGGCAAGCGAGGGGACCGGCTCGTGTTCAGCAACGGGATTGTCGCGCTCGCGCTGCTCTCCGTGCTCCTCGTCGTCGCGTTCGACGCCGACGTCACGAAGCTCATCCAGCTCTACATCATCGGCGTCTTCGTCAGCTTCACCCTGAGCCAGTGGGGGATGGTGCGGCACTGGCGGACCGTCAACCCGCCCGACAGGCGCCGCCTGCAGGCCCTCAACGGGGCAGGTGCTGCCGCGACCGGACTGGTCCTCGTGGTCGTGCTCGTCACCAAGTTCATCCACGGCGCCTGGATCGTGGTCGTCGCGATGCCGCTGCTCTTCCTGCTGATGCAGCGCATCCAACGGCACTACGAGCGGGTCGCTGCTGAGCTGCAGCCGACCCCGGGCGGTGTTCCCCTGCCGAGCCGCATCCACGGGGTCGTCCCCGTGAGCAAGCTGCACGAGCCGACCCTGCGCGCCCTGGCCTTCGCCCGCGCGACCCGGCCGCACGACCTGGTCGCCGTCACGGTCGAGGTCGACCACGAG
>JAODNF010000190.1 GCA_025464915.1 Frankiales bacterium
CCTGCAGCTCGGCCGCGGCGGCAGCCGCCGCATCGGGCTCACCCGCGGCGAGCGCGACGACCACAGCGCTCGGCAGGACCGCGGCCCGGACGAGCTGAGCGGCCTGCGGCATCTCGGCCAGGACATCATCGATCGATATCCACGATGCGGCAGGATCCCCGCGCTCCAACACCAGCAGGGCCCGGCTCACGCGGGCCTCAGGGACGAACTCGGCCTGCTGGAGCAGCTTGTCGGCCTCCTGCTGGCGACCCTGGCGGCGCCGGAGCTCGCCCAGCTGCGCCACGGCACTGAGCCGGGTGTCCCGCCTCGAGCTCACGAGTCGCTCGATGGCTGCGGACAGGTCCCGCTCGGCCTCGACCCAGTCTCCCCGCAGGATGCAGAGCTCGGCATACCGGACCCGGCACACGTTGAGCAGCGGCAGCAGGCCCTGACGCTCGCTCACAGCCGCCATCCGGCGGCACCACTCGGCAGCCCGTTCCACGTCCTGCGCCTGGACGCATGCGGCGATGAGCCAGCAGCAGATCTTCCCCATCCACATCGGGTCGCGGACGTCACCCGCGGTCGCGGCCACCACGGCCGCATCGAGCAGTTCCATGCCTGCCGCCACGTCGCCGCTGTCGACCAGCGCGAGACCGGCGAAGGCCAGCCCGGCCTGCTCGAGGTCCGGGTCACGGTGGCGTCGTCCGATGGCGGCCGCCTGGCGGGCGGCCTCCAGGGACCCGGCCGGGTCACGGCCGGAGGCGTGCGTGAGCTCGGCCTCCCGTACGGCGAGCCAGCCGTGCTCGCGCTTCTCCGGCTCCCCCTCCAGCAGCCCACGGGCTTGCCCTAGCCAGCCCTGAGCCACCGAGGCGCCCTGCCCGAACAACTGTGAGTCCCAAGCGAGGGAGGTCGCTGCCCGAGCCGCGGAGAGCGCGTCACCAGCATCCCGATAGCTCCGGTACGCCGCCTCCCGCGCCTCCAGGCACAGCATGCCGTCATCGAGCCACCACGCGCACTGCGCCAGCCCCTCCAGAGCAGCCGGATCGCCGGACTCCGTTGCCACGACCCGGAAGGCGCTGGCCGCATCCGCCCAACGGAACTCGCGCTCCGCCGCGCGGGCCGCGGCCAGCGACGCCCCTTCCGTCATCACCCCAGCGTGCTGTGGCGGGAGGCAACCCGCAAGAGCCGCTGGCGGGTCAGACCCCGGCGCCGGCCGCGAGCGCCTTGACGTCTGCCGTCGTGAGCGGATTACCAGCGATACCCCAATCGCCGCTCGCGACCTCCTCCACGACGCACCAAGTGACCGGGCGCATGTTCTCGCCCTCGATCTCGACCATGGCGTCGGTGAGCTTGCGGATGATCTCCTGCTTCTGGCCGGGGGTGAACACGTCCTTGATCAGCTTGACCTGAATGAGCGGCATCGTCGTCTCCTGGTTCGGGCCGCGCGATCGGCGGCCGTCCATGTACAGCGTCGAGCGGTGAGGGTCATCCTCGCTTCGCCGGATCCGGCCATGCGGCGCAGCACGGCGATGGCCCGAACAGGCCATCGCCGCGCTCGGCCAGGCCCTGTCGACATGGCAAAGCTTGCCGCCACCGTGCCCCTCGCAGCCAGCGCACGATCCAAGGAGACCGGCAGAGCGGATGAGCAGCGAAGGGCCTAGGCCGCCCTACGACGTCGTGGGCTCTGACGACGTCACGTCGAGGCTGAGCCCTGCCGCCAGACTCACCGCGCCAGGCGGCGTTCAAGGCGAGCGCCGCTACACACCTTGCGGCACACCTCGATGAGAGAGTCTGGTGGCGCCTGGCGAGTCTGGGCCGGCAGGCAGGACGAACCGCTCGCCATCGACCGAGACCGCGTGCGGCCACGGGCGGTCGCCAAAACGAAGTTCAGGTTGCTCGGAGGAAGGCGGCAGCGATCGGGGCGGCGGTGCGACCGCCGCTCTGGCCGGTCTCGACGTAGACGCAGAAGGCGAGGGGTCCGCGGTAGCCGATGAACCAGGCGTGCGACTTCAGTGGCAGCGTGGTGCCGTACTGGGCGGTGCCTGTCTTGCCGCGGGTCCCGGCGGGGAGGCCGGCGGTGGCGGCGGTGCCGTAGGTGACCACGTCGCTCATCATCTGCCGCAGCGCGGGCAGCGGCCTGGCGGGGAGCGCGACGGTGTCGGCCGCTACCGGGGTGGTCGCGTCGAAGTGAGGCCGCTGCCACTGGCCGGAGGCGACGGCAGCCGCGACGGAAGCCATGAGCAGCGGTGAGGCCTCGACGCGACCCTGTCCGATCACGTCGGCGTATGCCTCGGACGTCCCAGCGGGAGGCGGCACCGTGCCGCCCTCAGCGCCCGTGCTGAGAAGTGGCTCCCGCTCGAAGCCGAAGGTCGGTGCCAGTGCCCGGAGGGTGCCTTTGGGGAAGGTGTCGGCGACGTTGAGGAAGGCGGTGTTGCACGAGCGGGCGAAGGCTTGAGCGAAGGTCATGGCCGTTGGCAGCGACTCGTCGTTGGTGAAGGTCTTCCCGCCCTTGGTGAGCTGCGCCGGGCACTGGACGGGGCTGGAGGGTGTGTAGCCGTGCTGGAGGGCGGCGAGGGCGACCAGGACCTTGAAGGTCGAGCCAGGGGCTTCGGAGCGGAACGCAGCAGGCAGACCGGCGACGGGCCGGTCGGCAACGGCGCGGATCTCGCCGGTGCTGCTGTCGAGCACCACGAGCGCGGCGCGGCCCGGGACGTTCCTGAGCGCGTTCTCCGCTGCGGCTTGCAGGTGCAGGTCCAAGGTGGTGCGGACCGGGTGGGGCCTGGTGGGCGGGAACGTCTTGACGACGCGGACGACCTGGCCGCTGCCCCGCTCGACCACCTGGACGATGCCCCCGGACGTGCCGGTGAGCCGCGCGTCGTAGAGGCGCTCGAGTCCCGTCTGGGGAGAGTTGGCGCGGCCCAGGACGTTCGCCGCCAAGTCAGCGCTGGCCGTGCGGATCACCAGTCCACGCCGGTCCTCGATGTCGCCGCGGGTGACGACGGGCGTCGAACGGCTCAGGACCTGCCCGTTCCGCAGCCCAGGGAAGACGGTGCCGGAGGTGAACGCGACCCGCTCGCCCCGGCTGGTCTTCGTCAGGTGCAGCTCGCCGTCCCACTCCAGGGGCCCGAGCCCTTGCAGCTGCGCGATGACGTGGAAGGACAGGCGCTTGCCGTCGCTGCTCACCGCCCGCTCGCTCACGTGCAGGCTGGTGCTCTTGAGCCGGGTGGCCAGGTTCTGGTACGACGAACCGGCGTCCGGGTCGTCAGCGGTGAGAGCCCCCATGTCGGCATACCGGGCGGCGTTCCAGGCGGCGAGGTACGCGCGGCCGGTCGCCAACGCCTCTCTGCGATCGCGCTCGCGCACAGTGGAGAGGTGGTGCTCGACGGCCCACACTCCCGCGCCGGCGAGCACGGCGAGAACAGTCAAGGTGATGAGCCACTTGCGCACCGGCCCATCCAAGGTCACAGCACCCTCGTGCCGCTACCCAGGTACGACCTCTGCGCGCGCCCGCAAGGGATTGTGCTTGCAGCCGGCGGCCAGTCTCGTGCACCAGGGCGGTCCCCGCGATACGCGTTCGGCTCCCTGGGGCGAAGCCTCAGTGCGAGGTGGTCACGAGCCGCCGGTGAGCTGTCGCCGCTGGTTCTCGTGCACGCCGGCGACCCACTCCCAGCCGGCCTCGGCAGCCTCGACCCGCGGGTCGCTCGGGTCCCGGTCGGCGCGCAGGGCCTGCACGTAGGCGCGGTCCCGGTCGATCCGGGACCGCACGTCGTCAGCTCCGCCGACCGCTCCGTGCCCGGGGATGAGGACCGCGACGTCCCGCGCCACGTTCTCGAGCAGCTGCAGGCCGGCGAGGTAGTCGTCGAGCGGTTCTGGCGCGCCCATCAGGTTGAGCATCGGGACCAGGACGTCGGACAGCATGTCGCCGGCGACGAGCACGCCGACGTCGTCGATGAGCAGGGCCGCGTGGCCGGGTGCGTGGCCCTGGTGCTCGACGATGCGGATGGTGGGACCGTCCCAGGGGATCTCGGTCGCGTCGGCGGGCAGGCCAGTGACGAGGCCGAGCAGGTCGAGCGGGATCCGGTCGGCGAACTCCGGCGGGAGCATCGTGGCGACCCGCGCCCTGGCGCCGTCGTCGGACAGGCGGGCTCGCACCGTGCCCTCACCGACCGCGGTGATGTGTCGGGGGGCGTCGCCGAGCTCGCGGTGCCAGAGCAGGTGATCCCAGTGCGGGTGGGTCGAGAAGCCGGCCGCCACGGGCTGGCCGAGCTCACGGATGTCGGAAGCAAGGCAGGTCAGCTCCCCCTCCAGCACGCCCGGGTCGATCACCAGCACCCCGTCGGCTCCCTGCACCACGACCGCGTTGCTCCGGCAGAACTCGCTCGTGTGGACCAGCACTCCTCGCGCGACCTGCGTCAGCACGGTGACCCCTCTCGTGGCTTCGGCTCGAGAAGGTACGACGGAGCTACGACGAACCCGGGCTTGCCCGCTCCCATCGCCGGACGAAGGCCCAGCAGATCGTGACCCACGCCGCCCCCAGCGCGTAGCCGGCGAGCACGTCCGACGGGTAGTGCACGCCGAGAGCGACGCGCGAGAAGCCGATGGCGGAGATCAGCACAGCAGCGCCGGCCACGAGGGCGAGCCGTGCCCCACGCCCTGCGTGCGGCCAGAGCAGGAGCAGGACGACCACCGTGGTGAGCGGGAGGTAGACGGCCGCCGAGCCCACGAAGGAGATCGCCCCCATGACCTGCACCCAGGCCTGGCGGTGGAGGGCGAACTGGTGCAGGCCGTCCACTGCGGCAACGTCAGGCTCCGCCACGATCGCGACGTCCGAGGTGACGGCTGCAGCCACCGCGCGGAAGACCCCGAGGCTCCCGAGCGTGACGGCGACGGGGGCAGGGAGCACAGGGCGAAGTCTGCCCGGCCGAGTTGTGACGAGCCTGAGAGCCGCTCGGTAGCGGCCCACTCCGTCGCGCATGCTGTGACCCATGGGGTTCCGGGCGATCAACGACTTCGCGAAGCACACGCAGTGGCTGCACACCCCGGCGAAGCTCTTCGCGAACTACGGCGTCGTCGTCTTCGCGCTGCTGCTCGTGCTGGGGCTGGTGCTCAACCGTTCCGTCGACCTGCGAGCTGTGTCCCGCAGCGCGCTGGCCGGCGTCGGCGTGCTGGTCGCGGTAGCCATCAACCAGCCCATCGTGCACGCGGTGGGCGAGCCCCGACCGTTCACCAAGTGGCCTGACGCGCTCGTCCTGGTCCACCGCAGCGCGGACGCGAGCTTCCCGTCCGACCACTCCGTGATGGCCGGCGCGACCGCCGTCGGCCTGCTGCTGTCCCGGCGGCGCCTCGGCTGGGCCTGCGTGCCGCTGGCCCTGCTGATGGCGGCGGACCGGATCTACGTCGGCGCCCACTACCCGTTGGACGTCATCGCCGGTCTCGCTGTCGGCGGCATCGTGGCGGCGGGCATCCAGGCGCTTGCCCCGCTGGTCGCGCACCTGCTGCACCGGGTCCGTCTCCTACCTGGTGGGTCGCTCCTGCTGGCCGGCAGTGCGCAGCCCGTCCTCCAGGTTCGCCCCAGGGACGGGCATGCGCTCGCGCAGGACGGGCCGGACACTGACGGTCGGCCCGAGCTCCCGGAGCGACCTGACCGGGTGTGATCAGCCCAGCGTCGTGAGGAACGCCTGCAGGGTGGCCTTCTCGTCGGCCGGCTTCGGGGTGGCGGCCCTGACGGAGGTCAGCGCGTCGTCGATCTGCCCGTCGAGGAAGGTCCAGGCCGAGCAGTCCTTGGGCTGCAGGGTGGCCTGCCCGTCGTCCCAGGCCGTCTCGAGGTCCTTGATCCGCGTCTTCGCGCCTGCCTGGTCTCCGGTCGTGACCTTGGCGAGGGTGTCCTGGACGATGGTGCGGAACCTCGTGACCGAGGCTGCCGGGAAGCTGGCCTTGATGTGCTGCGTGGCCTGCGCCTGGGTGAGGGCCTTCTGGGAGCAGGTGGGGGCCGGCGCGTCGTCGGCGAGCCCGGTCGTGTGCGGCTGGGAGTTGGCGTAGACAAGCAGCCCGGCGGTGCCGGCCGCTGCCACGCCGAGCACGGCAAGGGAGACCTTCCGGCGGGCGGGGGTGGAAACGGGTCCGGCGCTCTCGGAGGGCTCCTCGTCCTCGATCACGTCGGCTCTGCTGATCGTCAGGTAGATCACCGTGCCCAGGATCGCGGAGAGGAAGATGATGCTGGTCGTCAGGGTGCCGAGACCGAGGCCCTTCTCGCTGCCGGGTGTGGCGAGCCAGTCGCCGATGTTGGCGCCCAGCGGGCGGGTCAGGATGTAGGCGATCCAGAAGGTGAGGATGGCGTCGGCGCCGTAGCGCCACAGCCCGGTCACGATGGCGATGAGGGCCAGCGGCAGCAGCACCGACTTGCCCGGGCCCCAGCCGGTGAGGTCCAGCGTCCAGTCGCCGGTCGCGGTGCCGAGGGCGAACGTCACCAGCACGGCGAGCCAGTAGAAGCCCTCGCGCGGTGTGGTGTCGATGCTGTGGATGGACAGGGTGCGCTCACGGGCGTACCAGACGGCGAAGACGACCGCTAGCAGGAGGGCGAAGATCGAGGAGCTGACCGCGAGCGGGACGCCCTGCTGGTCGGTGAGGATGTCCGTGTAGAGGGTGCCGGTGACCGAGACCACCACGACCGTGAGCCAGTAGGCGAAGGGCACGTAGGCCCGGACCTTCATCTGCACGGCCAGCACGACCACGAAGACGGCCGTGAACAGCAGCGACGTGTTCACCAGACCGACCCCGAGGGTCATGTTGATCCAGTCCGCGAAGCTCTCTCCCACGGTCGTGCACAGGATCTTGATGATCCAGAACCAGATCGTGACCTCGGGAACCTTGTTCAGCATGGGGTGAGCGTGGCGAGTCAGCTGAGCGGTTCGCGTCATGGCAGGAACCTTGGACAAGCCGTGCTGATAGTGCCCTGAGAGGACGGACTCGGCGGCGGGGCTGAGGAACGTCTGAGAACGGGAACAGCGCCCCGTCAGGGCGTTGCCCGGCGCTCCGGTGAAGCGCACACTCAGCGGTGACGGGGCCTGTCCCCAGGAGGCAGTCATGACAGCTCGAGTCCTCATCCTCACCGATCACCTCACTCTCACGCCGGAGGTCAGCGCCGCCGTGCGCGCCAGGGCTGCGCGCGGTGCCGCGACCTTCCGGGTCGTCGTCACCAACCCGTCCCGAGCGGAGTTCCACCTGCACCACCCGGGACGGCACGACGCCGTCGTCGCCGCCCGGCCGCAGCTCGAGCAGCTGCTCGCCGACCTCCTGCCCGCCGCTGGAGGCGCGGTGAGCGGCAAGGTCAGCATCCGGCACGACCACTTCGACGCCGTCGAGGACGACCTCCACGAGCAGCCCGCCGACGAGGTGCTGCTCGCCGTCCATGAGGGTGACGTGATGCGGCGCCTGCACCTCGACCTGCGCCACCGCCTCCCGCACCTCGGCCTCGTCGTCGTGGAGGACCCGGCACCTGCGCACTGACCGCGAGCCGGGCGCTACACCTCCTCGAAGCAGAGCCCGCCGCCACGGATGACGACCGTGCGGCCCACGCACTCGGAGGTCAGCAGGGCGTCGATGACGTCGGCGTCGGACGAGCCGCAGGCCGTGCGGGTGCCGTCGTCGAGGTCGATGACGGCCGCCGCTCGGCTGGGGCGTCCGTCCTCGTGCAGCACGGTGCAGCCGTCGATCGTGCCGCGACCGGAATCGACCGCCACCACGGGGATCTCCGGTTCGGCCTCGCGGACCTGCTCGGTGACGTCCAGCAGGGCGAGGGGTCGAGCGGGAGGCGCGGAAGACCAGAGCGTGAAGCCCTGCTTGGTGTACAGGCCGCT
>JAODNF010000192.1 GCA_025464915.1 Frankiales bacterium
CGTGCCAGGTGGCTCTCGTCCGTGACGGGCTGACCGGCGGCATCGACGTAGCGGAACCCCTTGCTGTGACGGACGCGGTGCAGCCCGGGGCCGTTGGGGTTCACCCGGCGCAGGCGCGACATGGCCAGGGGCCTTCCCGGGAATGACCCGTGCGAACCTGGGCAGGGGCCGGCCATGACCTCTGTGACCGCGCTCGTGTGCACCCTGACCCCGTCGCCCGCCGCATCCAGCAGCCAGCTGCTGGCCGAGCAGGTGCTCGCCGGCTTCGCCGAGAAGGGGTGCGAGACGTCGCTGTTCCGGGTCGTCGACCACGACGTCAAGCCCGGTGTGCAGAAGGACATGGGGGACGGCGACGCGTGGCCCGCGATCCGGGCCCGGGTGCTGGCGTCGGAGGTCCTGCTGATCAGCACGCCGATCTGGATGGGCCAGATGTCAAGCGTCTGCAAGCGCGTCCTCGAGCGGCTCGACGCCGAGCTCTCCGAGAAGGACGACGAGGGCCGGCTGCTGACCTACGGCAAGGTCGCAGGGCTGGCCGTCGTCGGCAACGAGGACGGTGCCCACGCCGTGACGGCGGAGGTCTTCCAGGCGCTGAACGACGTGGGCTTGACCCAGCCGGCGGCCGCCGTGACCTACTGGCACGGGGAGGCGATGGGTTCGACCGACTACAAGGACCTCGACGGGGTGCCGGAGAAGACGGCCGGGACGACCAAGACGCTCGTCGCGAACTGCCTGCACCTGGCCGACCTGCTGGCCAAGGACCCGTACCCGCCGAGCTAGCGCTCAGGCGTGCGAGGAGCTCGTCCGGGCGGCTGCTGCGGAGCGGGCAGAAGCGGGACTCGCGGCCTCAGCGCCAGCACGTGCGAGGAACCCTGCGACACCACGACCTCCTCGCCTTCCAGGAACAGACCCGCGTCTCCGTCCTCGGCGGTGAAGGTCGCTTCCTCGTGGCTGATGTCGACGTGCAGCAGCGATCCCCTCCACCGCAGGCTGAACCTCAGCCGGGTCAGCGCCTCGGGCAGCGCCGGATCGAAGCAGAGCCGGGCCTTGTTCTCCCGCATGCCGCCGAACCCCTCGACCAGGGCGCTCCACGCCCCGGCGAGGGAGGCCATGTGCAGCCCACTGGCGCCGTTGTCCTGCAGGTCGCGCAGGTCGACGAGCGCAGCCTCCGTGGCGTAGGCGTAGGCGAGCTCCAGGTGCCCCACCTCGGCGCACATCACCGCTTGCGTGCCGGCCGACAGCGAGGAGTCCCGCACCGTCCTGCGCTCGTAGTAGTCGACGTTGCGGGCCTTGTCCTCCGCAGTGAAGCGCTCCCCGCACCAGTGCATCGCCAGCGCGAGGTCGGCCTGCTTGCTGATCTGGGAGGCATAGAGCACGGCGTAGGGGACGTGGAGGAAGAGCGGGTACGACGCCGAGCTGGTGTCGAACTCCCGGTACCTGGTGAAGCCGCGGGACTGCTCGTGCACCTGGAGGTCGTCGTCATAGGGCACCGCGACCGTGGACGCGGCGTCACGCCACGCCTCCATCTCTCCGGTGCCCACCCCGAGGTCGCGGGCGCGCTGGGGGTACCGCTCGCAGGCACCGGCGGCGGCCCTCAGGTTGTGCGCCGCCATCAGGTTCGTGAAGACGTTGTCGTCCGCGACCGCGCTGTACTCGTCGGGACCGGTGACACCGTCGATGTGCCAGGTGCCGTGCCGGTCGTGGTGGCCGAGCGACATCCACAGCCGCGCGGTCTCGACCAGCAGCTCGATGCCGGTCTCCTCGTCGAACACCTCGTCGCCCGTCGCCGCGCGGTACCGCTCGACGGCGTAGGCGATGTCGGCGTTCACGTGAAAGGCAGCCGTGCCCGCGGGCCAGTAGGCGGAGCACTCGTCGCCGGCGATCGTGCGCCAGGGGAAGGCCGCCCCCTTCAGTCCCAGCTGGGTCGCCCGATCACGAGCCTGCGGGAGCGTCGAGTGCCGCCACAGCAGGGCATCCCTCGCGGCGTGCGGCGCGGTCACTGCCAGGAGCGGCAGGACGAAGCCCTCGGTGTCCCAGAACGCGTGGCCGTCGTAGCCGGGGCCGGTCAGGCCCTTCGCGGCGATGGCCCGCCGCTCGGTACGGGCGGAGGACTGCAGGACGTGGAACAGGCCGAAGCGCACCGCCTGCTGCAGCACGGGGTCGCCCTGGACCTCGACGTCTGCGCCGGTCCAGAAGACGTCGAGGGCCTCGCGCTGCTGCTTCAGCAGTCCGTCCCAGCCAGTGGCCCGGGCGCTGGTCAGGGCAGCGGCCACCTGGTCGCGCACGGCGGGCTCGGTGCGGGCGCCCGACCAGCCGTAGGCGAGCAGCTTCACGACTCGCAGGCTCTCGCCGGCGTTCAGGGTCAGCGCGATCGTGGTGCGGGCCCAGTCCTCGCGGACGTCCTGCTCGATGACCGCGCCCTCGGGCAGGTCGCAGAGGTGGTCCATCCCCGAGCCCACCAGCAGCTGGGACTCCCGGGTGCGGTGCAGCAGGACCGCCCCTGCCTCGTCGCGGTCGGCGCTGACGGCGACGAGCGGGCTGGTGAGCGCCGCCGACACCCGCGGGTCCTTCGACGGCTTCGGCTGCTCCTCGTTGGCCACCAGCTCGGACTGCAGCACCACCCGTGTGGCGTCGTGGACGGCGGTGACCTCGTAGGAGATCGCCGCGACGGCGCGGTGCGTG
>JAODNF010000248.1 GCA_025464915.1 Frankiales bacterium
CAGCACCCCGAGCGTGGCCTGCTCCTTCCCGACGAGTTCATCCCGATCGCGGAGAAGACCGGACTGCTGCGCGCGGTCACCGCCACGGTGCTGGGCGAGGGCGTCGCAGCCTGCGCCCGCTGGCTCACCGAGGGACGCGAGGTGTCCGTGGCGGTGAACCTGTCCGCCCGGTCGCTCCTGGACCCTGAGCTGGTCCCGGACGTCGCGGCCCTGCTCGACCTGCACCACGTTCCCGCCCACCTGCTGGTCCTGGAGATCACCGAGCACGGCGTCATGGGCGACCTCGCCGACACGATGGCAGTGCTGCAGGCCCTGCGCGACCTCGGGGTCCAGCTCTCGGTCGACGACTTCGGCACCGGCTACAGCTCGTTGTCCTACCTGTCCCGGCTGCCCGTCAACGAGGTGAAGATCGACCGGCACTTCGTGACCGGGATGGACCACGACGCCCAGTGCCGGGCCATCGTCCGCTCCGTCGTCGACCTCGGTCAGAACCTCGGTCTGCGGGTGGTCGCCGAAGGCGTCGAGACGCTGGCCACGTGGGAGGCACTGGCCGACCTGGGCTGTGACCTGGTCCAGGGCTTCCTGCTCGCGCGACCGATGCCGGTCGACGAGGTCGCGCTCTGGCTGGACGTGCACGCCCAGCGCGGCTCGGCCGCGCCTGGCCGGACCCGGCCGCGACGGCTGCGCGCCGTCCAGCGCTAACCCGCGGCGCCGAGCGCCTTGCGAGCCACCTGCTCCACGTCGGCCAGCCCCATCCGCAAGCCGTCGAGCTCGGTCGTGAGCTGCTGCAGGTCCTGCGGCGTCGGGTCGACCTGACCCACCGCGTTCGCCGTCGCGGACAGCTCGGCGACCCGGGCCACCAGGCCCTCGAGGCCCAGGGCCGACGCCTGCAGCCGGCCATCGAGCGCCTGCCCCGCCTGCTGCAGGCGGTCGCGCACGGCGAGTCGATCGCGCGAGGCCTGAAAGGACGCCTGCGCGGAGGCGTCCCCCGGGGCGGCGGAAGCGGCCGCCTGCAAGCGGCTGGCCTCCTGGTCCAGCTCCGGCCCGTCGACCCGCTGCATCGCGGCCATCACCGCCGCGGACTGCCCGCCCAGGCGCTGCATGTCGGCCAGGATCCCGCGCGCCTCCTCCGCGGCGTGCTTCACGGCGACGTCCGTGGCGGATGTCGACCCGGCATGCCGGGCCATGTCCTCGAGGCTCTTCGTCGCCCCCTCGGCCCGCTTCAGGAAGTCGAAGGCCGGCGTGCCGTACCGCGGCCGGGCGGGAGGGGGCAGCTCCGGTGGGCGGTCACCGCCGGTCAGCGCGCCGACGGCCACCTTCACGCCGTACACCACTGCCCCCACGCCCACCGCGACCGGCGCACCCAGGCTGAGCCCGATGCCCGCCACCCCGCCCGCGATGATCCCCAGCAGCGGGCCCCAGGGATCGCGGAGCTCGTCCGACAGCCTGCCCATGGATCAGAAGTTGGACAGCACGGAGGTGAAGACCTTGTCGATCGAGGCCGGGTCCGACGCGTTGTACGCGAGCCCTCGGGCGGCCTCGGCGATCTTGCCCAGGGTGGTGAGGTCGGCGTCCCGGCCGTAGCCGATGGGGAAGACACGCACCGACTTCGAGGTGTCCTCGGGGGAGAGGCGGTCCAGGAGCGCGCTGAGGTTGTTGTTGCTCGGGTCGTCGTTCTTGCCGTCGGTGAGGAAGACGACGGCGCTGATCGTCCTGGGGGAGACGCTGCTCTTCATGGCGTCGTAGGCGGCCCCGGCCGATGTGTAGAGGGCCGTCCCGCCCTCGGGGGAGAGGGTCGAGAGGGCGGTGCGCAGCGGGCCCTTGTTCTGACCGATCACCTTGAACGGCACCAGCTCGCGATAGGGCGTCGGGTCGTCGCCGAGCTTGCTCGAGAACGACCACAGGGACACCTGGTCGTTCGGCCCGAACTGGTCGAGCGCCTTGAGAGCGGCGGCCTTCGCGGTGTCGAGCTTGCTGCTGCCGTTGCCGGCGTCCTCCGACATCGACCCGGACGTGTCGATGACCAGCAGCACCCTCGCCGGCTTGCGCTGCTCGTTCCAGAGCTGCTCGACCTGGGCGAGGACGCGTGGCTGCGGGGGAGCGAGGACGGTCCTCGGCTCGCTGGGGAGCAGCCCGTTGTCCTGGGTGATGAGCGAGCCGGGCTTGTCCTCGCCGTCGCGGAACGCCGCAGCCGCGAACTTCTTGCGGGCGTCGTCGCTCTGCAGCTCCGACAGGAACGCAGCGGCAGCCCTCTTGACCGCGTCGCCGACCCAGTCGGCCTTGAGGATCGCGTAGGGAGAGTCGCTGAGCAGCGTCCCCTCCTTCGGGTAGATCGCGACCAGCGGCGTGTGCGGCTTGGCGTGCTTGCCGAGGGTCGTCGGGTCGCCGGAGGGGTTGCCCTGGTTGTAGTCCCAGACCGACTTCTCCTCTACGGCGACCGCGCTGATGTAGGACAGGCCGGCGCCGCGGTCGTCGGCCTTCTGCAGGTTCG
The DNA here is from genome assembly GCA_025464915.1 of Frankiales bacterium. Lineage (GTDB taxonomy): Bacteria > Actinomycetota > Actinomycetes > Mycobacteriales > SCTD01 > RYN-111. Next base: position 2,492 of record JAODNF010000248.1, read on the forward strand.
ACAGGAACGTCAGCGTCGTGTCGCCGTAGTGCACGACGGCGCCCTCGACGGCTCGCGCGTAGGCCTGCACCTTCGGGTCCTGCAGGTTCGCGAGCGTCAGGTCGCTCGAGGTGCCCGTGGCGGCGACGTACGTCCCGATCGTCGCGTGCAGACCGGAGGTCGAGTAGTTGGGGTTGGTCTTGCCGAGGGTGAAGGCCCCGTAGGGCTGACCGATGCTCTTCCAGCCCTGCGGGTTCTGGGCCAGCTTGTAGACGTCGCCCCACCCGAGGGCCTTCCTGGGCCAGCCGAGCGCGATCGCCATCGGCTTCGGCATCGCGATCACGAGCGGTGTGCTGGCGATCGACGGCAGCTTGTCGGCACCGACGAGGTCGGGCTTGTCGCGCGCCGTGGTCTTCTGCCGCAGCAGGTTGGTCCAGGACGACGCCGCGGGGGACCAGACGTCCGGCCGCGGGCCGTCGTTGGACTCGTCCCAGCCGCGGGCCAGGGCCTCGGCGGCACCGCCGCTGGCCTTGCTCGTCACGACCACCTGCGCGCAGGTGCCGTCGACCTTGGTGCCGTTCCAGCCCTTGGCGATCTCCTTGAGCAGGGCCGCCTTCTCCGAGGACGCGGTCAGGTGGACCGTCGTGCAGTCGCTCGAGATCGGGCCGTCCGTCGCCTGCGCCGAGGGCTTGCTCGTCCCACCGCCGCCACCCGAGATCAGCTTGACACCGACGATCAGGGCGACGCCCACGACGCCTGCCACGATCAGCGGTGCGCGCCGGGTCCCTGTTGCCATGCGTGCATCCTCACACCTTCGGGTGCGCGGGCGCATGCACCCCGGTTCCCGTGTCAGCTTCGTTGCCGAGAGGGGGACTAGCCGAGCTGCTGGGCCAGGCCGAGAAGCAGGCCCTCCGGCCCGCGGACGTAGCAGAGCCGGTAGACGTCTTCGTACTGCACGACCTCCCGGAGCACCTCGCACCCGTGGGGCGCGAGGCGCGTCAGGGTGTCGTCGAGGTCGTCGACCGCGAACATGACCCGCAGGTACCCCAGGGTGTTCACCGGGGTGATGGGAGCCGGGTGCGCCGCCGGCCGCTGGAAGCGGGAGATCTCGAAGCGGCTGTGGCCGTCGGGTGTCCGCATCATGGCCATGTCGCAGACGACGTCGTCCAGGCCGGTGCACCCGTCGACCCACGGTCCCTGGACCGTCATCTCGCCCTCGAGCTCCATGCCGAGCTCGGAGAGGAACGCGATCATCCGGGGCAGGTCCTCGACCACGATCCCGACGTTGTCCATCCGCTGCAGCGCCACGGGGGGAGCCTACGAAGTCGTTGACTTGACATAATGTCGATAGTGTGCGATCCTGCACGTTAGGCCTCCGAGGTGGGTTACAGCACCGAAGGGGAGCAGAGAGCCGGTCACCCGTTGCTGCGGGCCCGGCTCTCGCCCTGTGCGGCCTAGTTGACGGCCTTCAGCGTGGCGTCGTCGGCCCGGGCGAACGGGTCGCACTCGTAGGCGAACGGGTGGTCCGCCCAGGCGCTCAGCGCCGAGCCGGTGCTGTTGTCCTTGCGGGTGAAGCTCCGCAGCTTGACGTCGGCGACGTACAGCGCCGTCTCACCGACCTCCGGGCGACCCATCGACGGCGTGACCGCCACCGAGTCGACTGACTGACCGCTGAAGAAGAAGACCTCCAGCATGGGGACGGGCTGGCCGTCCTTCGTGAATGACCAGTCACGAACCTGGGTAACGGTCCCGCCGACGACAGCCTTCATCACACACACTCCCGGTTGTTGTTACAGAAACAGACGGTTTGCTCGCGACCGGTTGCTGCCGATCACAGATACATGGGTACACCACCACACACGGTTAGCGCACGGACTACCGAGGAAATAGCCCGTTTGGGCCAGTGGGCGTGTCGCGAACTCGCCGCCCGCCTGGCCGACGAGGAGCGCTCAACGAGCGACCAGCGCCAACGGTTCATCGCCCGCAACCGCCGCGAACTCGTCAACGACGTCGCCGCCGAGCTGCACCAGCTCGCCAGCGGCCCGCAGCGCTACGAGCTGCCATGGGCCGAACGCGAGCGCGTCCGCCTGGCGCTCAGCGAGGCGTTACGTGCGGTCGAGGCCTCCGAGCCACCACGTGCGGCCTCGGCGTCGCCGTCGGCTGCACCACAGCGTGCCGCACGTCCTGCACCATCACGGACGTCAAGCCGTCCCTGACACCACCGACGTTGTAGACCACCGAGGCCGCCGCCAGCAGCGGAAACACCGACAACAGACCACGCACCAGGACTCGACCCACGAGCAGTTCATCGGCCGGACAGACACCCCCTCTGAAGTGGCTGCGGTCCGTTTTTCAGACAGATTCCCCTTCTGTTAGAAAGGGGAATCGGCCGCCCGGGCAGTTTCGTGGCTGCTCGAGCAGCTCGTCGACGAGGAGCCGGCGACGCCACGCAACCCGAAGGTGTGCGGCCGGGTCGGCGGCCTTCGGCTCGCCTCCTCCGGCCTTTGCACTCCGGCAACGACTCGATCGAACCGGAACTGAGCCTCGTCCCCTCCGGGGTAAGGCAACACGGCCGCCTTCGGCGTCATCCTTGTCGCTTCGCTCCTCCTCCCCGGGGGCCTAACCAGCCTAGCGACCTGGCGCCCTGCGGGTTCGTGTCAAGGGTGCTCCGCATCACTTCGTGACTGGCATCCGCCAGCCCTTGACACCGCCTGGCCGCGTCGCTGATCGCGCCCCCCGGTGAGGGGGGTGCGGGAGGGGTCCGCCTTCCCGCTGTCAAGAGGAGGTTGACAGTGGAACTCACTACTCGCGAGGCAGTGCTCATCATGTCCGCGCTCAACGCGTACGCCGAGTCGTGCGACTTCGACGCCATGGACGAGCACCCCAACGCGGCGTGGCTGACCGAGCAGCGCGACATCGCGCGTGACCTGTACGAGCGAGTCGCTAAGCACCCGGCGACCGACCAGTGATGGGGACGAAGCGGCGCAACGAGCGCGAGGTCTTCGACAAGAACGGCACCGCCGCAGCCGCAAAGCGCTTCATCCGCGCCACCGGCCGCCACGTCGGCTACATGGACGTCGCGAACCTCGTGCTGCTGCGCGAGCTGGCCGACGCAGTCGACGCCGCCTTCGACCAGGCCGTGACCGAGCTGCACGACCGGCACGGCTACTCGTGGGCGCAGATCGGCCGCGAACTCGGCATCACCCGCCAGGCCGCCCAGCAGCGGTTCGGGTCCTCGTCGTCGACGACAGCAAACGTCGAGGTCGAGGGCCAGGACGAGCTGTTCTCGTGACCGCGCTGGAGGACCAGGACCGCACGACCAAGTGCGAGGACTGCGGCGCGAGCATCGCGCAGCCGTCGACGGGACGGCCCCGGCGCTACTGCGACGCGACGTGCCGCAAGAACGCGAAGCGGATGCGCGACTACCTCGCGTGGAAGCCCACCCACGAGGCATGGGCGGCTCGCGAGGCCCAGCGCCGTCGCGCCTTCGAGCAGATGCAAGCCGACTGGGACGCGAAGCCGGTGCCGTCGATGACGTCCTGGGAGATCGAGGCGTGCGCCGCCATGTGGACGCCACCCGGTGGCTGGGCCCGCTGGGACCTGCACAAGAAGACCGAGGCCTACGGCAGCCGCACCGAGTGGTACGTCACCGACCGCAGCGACCCCGAGCCGCAGAGCCCGGGCGACTACCGCCAGGGGGCGCGCAACACGTGGTGGTGACGTTTCGTGGCACCTCGAGGATGCGC
>JAODNF010000253.1 GCA_025464915.1 Frankiales bacterium
CGGTGCCGCGACGTGCCGCGGGACGATGCTCGAGGTCGAAGGGACGCAGCCTCAGGAAGCGGGCTGAGCGAGCGCCACCGTCAGCCGGAGCACGACCTCCGGGTCGGCGAGCTGCTCGCCGAAGAGCTCCCGCAGCTGAGTCATCCGGTAGCGCACGGTCTGCGCGTGCACGTGCAGTTCGGCCGCCACGTCGTCGCGCCGCCCCTGGTGCAGCAGCCACGAGCGGAGCGTCTCCGCCAGGCGCTCGGCGGTCCCCGGCCGGAGGGCGGCGAGCGGCTCGAGGACCTGGGACCTCAGGTCGTGCAGCGCCTCGGCGTCGGCAGTCAGGACGAGCGTCGCGAGGTGGGCCTCGGTGTCGAGCAGGTCGGGCCCGTTCTGCAGGTCGACAGCGCGCAGGGCGCGGCGGTACGACGACGCGGCCGCACCCCACTCGCGGGTCGGTCCGACGACGGCTGCCCGGCCCGCGAGGGCGCGCAGCAGCGACCGGCGGGGGTCAGGAGCGAGCAGCACGTCGGTCTGGTCGAGGCCCACCAGATCGCCTGGTACGACGAGCGTCCGGGCGTCGAGGACCGCCATCGTGTCGCGCGTGCGGGCCGAGGGAACGAGCACGACGGTGAGCAGCTTGGGCGGCTCCCAGTCGGCGCGCTGGGCGCTGTCGGCGAGCGCGTCCGACGGCGCGCCGTTGAGCAGGGCGAGGCCCAGCCGCTCGCGGTACCGCTGACGGACCCGACCGGACGTGGCGAGCTGGTCGTTGTGGCCGGCGACGCTGGCCGCGGACAGGTCGTCGATGTAGGCGAAGACGAGCTCGGCGAACTGCGCGACCGTCTCGCTGCCCAGACCGGACTCCACGGCCGTCGTCGACAGCTCGCGCCAGGCGACCCGCGCGCCGACGCGGTAGGCCGAGAGCAGCGCGTCGACGGTGCGGCCGCTGCGGGCCTCCCCGCGCCCCAGGGCGTAGGCGCCCTCGCGCGCGGGACCGAGTGGCGTGAGGTCGCCCGAGCGCGACGCGAGGCGCAGGAAGCCGGCCAGTGCCATCTGCACCGCGCCCTGGATCGTCGCGCCCATCTCACCGCTGAAGGCGTCCGCGTACTCGGGGACCTCGCCCGTCACGGCGGTGACGGTGCGCTCCGCGACCTCGGGCAGCCGCTCGTGAAGGGCGTCGAGGATGCTCCGCTCGAGAGCAAGCTCACTCATCCTGTTCTCTGCGAACAAAGAACAGTCCGAATCTCACCTCTCATGTGCAGGACTCTATCCCCTGACACAGGAACACTGAAGGCATGACCACAGCCGCCCCCACCCGCCGCTCGCTGCGCGACCGCGTCGCTCGCGTGGCCGAGCTGGTCGCGACCCCGCTGGTCCCGGCCGACTACGTCGACCTGTTCGCCCCGCTCCGCAGCGCTGACCTCCGTGCCCGGATCCTGCGGATCACGCCCGAGACGGCCGACGCCTCCACGATCGAGCTGCTCCCCGGCCGCGCCTGGGCCGGTCACACGCCCGGCCAGTACGTCCGCATCGGCGTCGACGTCGACGGCGTGCGCCAGTGGCGCGCGTACTCGATCACGTCCACGACCCAGAGGACGCTCACGATCACCGTCAAGGCGATCCCGGACGGCGTCGTCAGCAACCACCTCGTCCGCCGCGCGACCGTCGGCACCGTCGTCCAGCTTGACCAGGCGACCGGCGACTTCGTCCTCCCGGCCGCCGCGCCGGCCAAGGCGCTGTTCGTCACCGCCGGCAGCGGCATCACCCCCGTCATGGGGATGCTGCGCAGCACCGAGCTCGAGGACGTCGTCCTCGTGCACTCGGCGCCGACCTCCGACGACGTCATCTTCGCGAGGGAGCTCCGCGAGCTCGCAGCCAAGGGCCGCATCCGGCTGGTCGAGCTGCACACCGACAACGACGGCATGCTCTCCACCGACCAGCTGCTCGAGCTCGTCCCCGACCTCGCCGAGCGCGAGGCCTGGGCCTGTGGCCCGAGCGGCATGCTCGACATGCTCACCGACTGGTGGCCGACCGAGTCGCTGAACGTGGAGCGGTTCCGCCCGTCGGTGCTGGTCACCGGCGAGGGCGGCACCGTCGCGTTCAGCCGCACCGGCGCCACGGTCGAGGCAGCCGGCGACGTCCCGCTGCTCGTCGAGGGCGAGAAGGCCGGCGTCCTCATGCCGTCCGGCTGCCGCATGGGCATCTGCTTCGGCTGCGTCCTGCCGCTGCGCGAGGGCGCGGTCCGCGACCTGCGCACCGGCGCCATCACCACCGCCGCCGTCGGTGACGGCGTGCTCATCCAGACCTGCGTCTCGGCTGCTGCCGGCGCCTGCGACCTCGACGTCTAAGGAGAACCCATGACTGCGATCCAGAAGAAGCCCGACAACGCCATCGCGCACCTCACCGCCGAGGACATCGAGGCGATCGGCCGGGAGCTCGACGCCATCCGCCAGTCCGTTCTGGACACCAGGGGCGAGGACGACGCCGCCTACATCCGCAAGGTCATCGACGTGCAGCGCAATCTCGAGCTCGGCAGCCGCGCGGTTCTGCTCTTCTCGCTGTTCCCGCCGGCCTGGCTGGTGGGCACCGCTGGCCTGTCGATCGCCAAGATCCTCGAGAACATGGAGATCGGCCACAACGTCCTGCACGGCCAGTGGGACTGGATGCGCGACCCGAAGATCCACTCGACCACCTGGGAGTGGGACAACGCCACGCCGTCGGACATGTGGAAGCACTCGAACAACGAGCTTCACCACACCTACACGAACGTACTCGGCAAGTACAACGACCTCGGCTACGGGATCATGCGAGTCGACGAGGACCAGCGCTGGTCGCCGGCCTACCTCGGCCAGCCGCTCTACAACTTCCTCAACATGTGCTTCTTCCAGTACGGCATCGCCGTGTACGACCTCGAGATCGGTCGCGTCCTCGCCGGCCGCAAGGACAAGACGGAGTTCAAGAAGCAGGTCCGCGGCGTCCTCGCGAAGGTGAAGAAGCAGGTCACCCGCGACTACCTCGTGCACCCGCTGCTGTCCGGCCCGTCGGCCCTGACCACCATCGCCGCGAACGCCACGGCCAACCTGGCCCGCAACGTCTGGACCCACTCGGTCATCATGTGCGGCCACTTCCCCGAGGGCGTCGAGACCTTCGAGAAGAAGAGCATCGAGGGCGAGACGC
>JAODNF010000299.1 GCA_025464915.1 Frankiales bacterium
GCACATCAGCCTCGGCTACCCCTGGGTGCCCGACCCGGACGTGCAGCGCGTCGTCGACGCGGCCGCGCAGGTACGCCCGCACCACGTCGAGCTGCGCGGACCCGAGCTGTTCATGCAGGACGTCCGGCAGCGCACCGTGGTGCACGCGCTGCTGTCCGACGAGAGGGTGCCGCGAAGGCTCGCCGAGCTGCTCGACGCCCCGCTGCGCACCCCGCACCTGTCCATCGCGCGCGTCCGCAAGAACGGCGACGTCAGCGCCGTCGTCGACGCCCTCGAGGGGCTGCTCCCGCTCCGGGTCCGTCTCGAGACCGTCGCCCTCACCGTCCGGACCGACCGAGGCTGGGAGGTGCTGGCCCGCGTCCCGCTCGGTGGCTAGCGCTCCGCCCGCAGGACCAGGACCGACCGGCCCGTCATCGTCAGCCGCTTGCCGGCGTCGTGGGTTCCCCACGCGGAACCGGCGGTGTCGACGACGACGTCGTACGACGTGGCCCACGGCTCGGCAGGGAGCTGCAGCTCGACGTCGTCGGCACCCATGTGGAGGACGACGAGGAAGCTGTCGTCGACGACCCGCTCACCGCGTGGCCCGCGCGTCTTGATGCCGCGCCCGTCGAGGTACATGCAAAGGGTCGTCACCGAGGTGTCGAACCACTCCGCGTCGGTGAGCTCGGTGCCCGCGAGCCCGAACCACGCGATGTCCTTCACGCCGTCCGCATCGACGTCCGCGCCGGAGAAGAACGCCTTCTGGCGGAACACCGGGTGCTCGCGCCGCAGCGACAGCAGCAGCCGCGCCAGGTCGTACACCTCCTGCTGGTCCCGCCCGACGTGCCAGTCCACCCAGCTGATCTCGTTGTCCTGGCAGTAGGCATTGTTGTTGCCGCGCTGGGTGCGGCGGATCTCGTCGCCCATCGTCAGCATCGGGACGCCGGTCGAGAGCAGCAGGGTGGTGAGCAGGTTCTTGGCCTGCCGCAGCCGGAGCTCGTTGACGGCAGGGTCGGAGGTCTCGCCCTCGACCCCGCAGTTCCAGCCGCGGTTGTCATCGGTGCCGTCGCGGTTGTCCTCGCCGTTGGCCTCGTTCAGCTTCGAGGAGTACGTCGTGAGGTCCCGCAGGGTGAAGCCGTCGTGGGCCGTGACGAAGTTGATCGAGGCGTAGGGGCGGCGGCCGTCGTCCTGGTAGAGGTCGGAGGAGCCGGACAGCCGGTAGGCGAGCTCGCGCACGCCTCCCTCGTGACCACGCCAGACGTCGCGGACGGTGTCGCGGTACTTGCCGTTCCACTCGGTCCAGAGCGGCGGGAACTCGCCGACCTGGTAGCCGCCCTCACCGACGTCCCACGGCTCGGCGATCAGCTTCACCGACGAGACGACGGGGTCCTGCTGGATGACGTCGAAGAAGGCCGACAGCTTGTCGACGTCGTGCATCGAGCGCGCGAGCGCGGAGGCGAGGTCGAAGCGGAAGCCGTCGACGTGCATCTCGGTGACCCAGTAGCGCAGCGAGTCCATGAGCAGCTGCAGGACGTGCGGGTTGCGCGCGTCGAGGGTGTTCCCGCAGCCGGTGTAGTCGCGGTAGTGCCGGTTGTCGTCCTCGAGCCGGTAGTAGCGCGCGTTGTCGATGCCGCGGAACGACAGCATGGGCCCGTCCATGCCGCCCTCGGCGGTGTGGTTGTAGACGACGTCCAGCAGCACCTCGATGCCGGCGGTGTGCAGCGCGCGGACCATCGCCTTGAACTCGCCCACCTGCTGGCCCCGCGAGCCGGCCGACGCGTACGCGGCGTGCGGTGCGAAGTAGCCGAGGGAGTTGTAGCCCCAGTAGTTCGTCAGCCCTCGGCGCAGCAGGTGCGGCTCGGAGACGAAGTGGTGCACGGGCAGCAGCTCCACGGCCGTGACGCCGAGGTGCTGCAGGTGCGCGATGGCTGCCGGGTGCGCGAGCCCCGCGTAGGTGCCTCGCAGGTGCTCGGGGATCCCCGGGTGCTGCTTCGTGAAGCCCTTCACGTGCACCTCGTAGATGACCGTGTCCGACCAGGCGTGGTCGGGCCGGTGGTCGTCGCCCCAGGGGAACGCGTCGTGCACGACGACCGACTTGGGCACGTAGGGGGCGCTGTCCTTCACCGTCGGGTGGTCGTCGCGCCCGCGGGCCGACCCGAAGACCGCGGGGTCCAGCCGGAAGTCGCCCTCGATGGCCCGCGCATAGGGGTCGACGAGGAGCTTGTGGTCGTTGAAGCGGTGACCCTCGGCCGGCGCGAACGGCCCGCGCACCCGGTAGCCGTACCGCTGCCCCGGACCGATCTGCGGCAGGAAGCCGTGCCACACGTGGTAGGTCGACTCCTCGAGCGGCACCCGCGTCTCATGACCCCGGTCGTCGAACAGGCAGAGATCGACGCCCTCGGCGCCCATGGAGAACAGGCTGAAGTTGGTGCCCTCGCCGTCCCAGGTCGCCCCCAGTGGGAACGGCCGTCCTGGCCAGGCGCGCTCGGTCACGGACCGACCTTACGCAGCCTCCCGTTTCGTCCCGTGTGCCGCCGCTCCGGCGGGATCAGGTCGGCCAGGGTCGACCCCTTCGGCAGGACGAGCGCCTGGCCGCGCTTCTTGCGCTCGAGCATCGCGTGGACGACCAGCGCGTCGCGCACGAGGGAGGCGAACTCTTCGGGCTTCGCGAGCAGCCAGCCGTGCCGGCCGTTGACCACCTCGTTGGGGAGCGCCCCCGCGATGTCGCTGAGCGCACCCGGGAGGATCAGCGAGTCGTCGTCGCCCCAGAAGAACAGGACGGGTACGCCGCTCGCGACGAGCCTCTGGGCCTCCGCGGACAGGTCGACGGTCAGCGCCAGCCTGGCCGTCAGAGCGCACGTGATCGGCTTGCGGATCAGGTTGGGGACGAGCTCGCGCAGCATCCCCGGCGCCGACCGCGCGATGTCCTTCGGGCTGAGCTCCTTCGCCGTACCGATCATCCACCTGAGCCACGAGGCGTCGACCAGGCCCTGGCGCGAACCGGGCGCGCCGCCGACGGAGTTGAGCAGCGTGAGCGACCGCACCCGTTCGGGACGGTCGGTGGCGAGCTGGATGCCGATGCCGCCACCGAACGAGTGCCCGACGACGAAGGCGGGGTGCTCGACGCCCATGACGTCCAGCAGGCGGCCGACCTGACGCGCGTAGGCAGGCATGTCGATCGCGTTCAGAGCCGGGCCGTCCGATCCGGCGAAGCCCGGCAGGCCCGGGGCGATGACGCGCAGGCCGGCGGCGGTGAGCCGCGTGATGCCGGCCTGGTAGGCGCGGGGAGACAGCCCCCACCCGTGCAGGAACAGCAGCGGGTCGCCCTCGCCGGCGGTCAGGACCCGCAGGGCTGCGCCGTCGACGTCGACGGTCTGCCATACGGGGGGATGCAGGGTCACGGTCTCTCCCGGGTCAGGGGCGTGTTGCGCAGGTGCATCGACAGTCTTGCAGCGGACGTCAGTGCGCTGCCCGACCTGCGTGCAAGATCGCGTGCCGGTCCACCAGGGCCTCGTGGGGGGCCGGGTCGGGCTTTTCGCCATGCACCAGGACAAGGTGCCCCAGGCACTTCTCGTGGTCGGCCATCAGGTCGCACCAGCCGTGCACCAGGGTGGTCGCGGCGACCAGCGCCTCGAGCCTCGTCCGCATCGGCAGCAGCATCAGCGCCGTCTCGAGCTCGGTCACGGTGTCCTCGTCCAGCGGGCCGAGCGGCTCGGACTCGAGCACCACGAGGTCCTCGAGGTCGATCTCCTCGAGGGGGAGCTGACCGGGCAGCTCGTCGTCGTCGTCCTCGTCGTCGTCGTCCTCCTCCCACTCGTCCTCGACGTCGGCCAGCGTGATGCCCACCTTCGCCGCCCACTGCGCCTCCTCCTCGAGGTCGACCTCCGGGGGGAGCGCGGCGAAGAACGCGTCCTGCCAGCGCTCGAGCAGGTCGATCACCGCCTCGCACCGCTCGAGCAGGCTGCCGAGGTCGCCGTGGCACGGCACGAGCAGGGTGCGGGCGAGCGCATCGGCCGCCTGCTGCGGGACGTCGTCGAGCGGGTCCGCAGCGGAGACGGTGTGCACGACACCGTGTGAGTCCCGGAACACGCACCGAGCGTAGGGTCCTGAAGACCGTTTCCAGGGAGGTTCGTCGTGGGTGAGCTCGTCCGGTTGGACGTCGAGGGCGCAATCGGGACGATCCGGTTGGACCGTCCGAAGATGAACGCGATCAACGCCCAGGTCACCGCCGAGATCCGCGCCTGCGCCGAGGAGGCCACCCGGCGCGACGACATCCGCACCGTCGTCCTCTACGGCGGAGAGCGGGTCTTTGCCGCCGGCGCGGACATCAAGGAGATGGGCGAGATGACCGCGGCCCGGATGGCGCTCTGGGGAACCGGCCTCCAGGACGCCTTCAAGGTCGTCGCGCGCATCCCCAAGCCGGTCGTCGCCGCGATCACCGGGTACGCCCTGGGCGGCGGGTTCGAGCTCGCGCTGACCGCTGACTTCCGGGTCGTCGGGGAGAGCGCCCAGGTCGGCGTCCCCGAGATCCTGCTCGGCGTCATCCCCGGTGCCGGCGGCACCCAGCGGCTGACCCGCCTCGTCGGGCCTGCCAAGGCGAAGTCGCTCGTCTACACAGGTCGGTTCGTGAAGGCCGACGAGGCGCTCGCCCTCGGCATCGCCGACAAGGTCGTTCCCGACGCCGACGTCTACACCGCCGCCGTCGAGATGGCGTCGCAGTGGGCCAACGGACCGGCCGTGGCCCTCCGGGCCGCGAAGCAGGCCGTCGACGACGGCCTCGAGCTCGACCTCGACGCTGCCCTGCGCCTCGAGTCGGCGCTGTTCGCCGGGCTCTTCGCCACCGACGACCAGAAGGCCGGCATGACGAGCTTCGTCGAGAACGGACCGGGCAAGGCCACCTTCACCGGGCGCTAGCGAGCAGGAGGATAGAGCGAGAGCAGCGAGCGGGTCGACGGGCGAGCCATGTGGCGAGTGGTGGAGGTCACGCGCACGTCAGGTTGCCGCAGTGCTACCTGCTGGTAACAATCGAAAGACGAGGGTGGCCGCCAGCACCGGCAAGCACGCCGATACGGTGGACCCAAGTCTTTGAACAACGTCGCAGCGGCAATCGCGCCGCTCGAAGTCCCTAGCGTGTCCCCAATGTGGAGGTCGGCGCCCAAGCATGAACATCGTCGTACTGGTGAAGCA
>JAODNF010000316.1 GCA_025464915.1 Frankiales bacterium
TCGTCTACGAGTCCGCCGTCGCCGAGTTCGTGGCGGGGGTCAGCGTCGAGATCGACGACCCGGACCTGGCGAAGAAGGTGCTGCGGCTCGTGGACGCGCTCGAGGACCTCGACGACGTGCAGAACGTCTACGCCAACTTCGACGTCAGCGACGAGGTCCTCGCCTCCGTCTGATCCCTTGCGTCCGCCCACCTGACGCTGGGCGATGTCCACGTGAGCGGACGCTGCGCGGGCGGCACGTCGCCAGCGTCCGCCCGCCTGACGCTGGCGGATGTCCATCTGAGCGGACGCAAGGCCTTCAGACGAGGCTGATGACGCGCTGGCGGTCGAGGTCGAGCAGGTCGGCCACGAGCGAGCGGTCGAGGCGGTAGAGGGCATCGACGGCGACCGGGTCGAACTGGGTGCCGCTGTGGCGGACGATCTCGATGACGGCGTCCTCGAGCGGCATGCCGGCGCGGTAGACCCGGTCGTCGGTCATGGCGTCGAGGGCGTCGGCGACGGCGAAGACGCGGGTCGCGAGCGGGATCGAGGTGCCGGACAGGCCCTGCGGGTAGCCGCGGCCGTCCCAGCGCTCGTGGTGGGTGAGCACGATCTCGCCGACGACGGGGGAGAAGCCGGCCTGGCTGACGATGCGGTGGCCGATCGCCGGGTGCTTGTCCATGACGGCGCGCTCCTCGGCGGTGAGCGGCCCGGGCTTGCGCAGGATGGCGTCGGGGACGCCGATCTTGCCGACGTCGTGGAGCAGGAACCCGAACGAGACCTGCTCGTCGGCAGCGAGCTCGGGGTCGACGAGCTGCAGGATCGCGGTGGCGAGCTTCGTGACGCGCACCACGTGGCCGCCGGTGCCTGAGTCGCGGGCCTCGATGGCCTGGGCGAGCGCTGCGGCCGTGGTGCGGTGGCTCTCGACGACGGAGGCGTGCGCCTCGCGCAGCTCACGATGGGCCGACTTCAGCTGCTTGACCGACTTCTCGGTCCGGCTGACGACGTGCTGCTGCGAGGAGCGCATCAGCGCCGGCGGGACGAGGAACGCCAGCACGCCCCAGCCGTCTGACAGCGTGAAGGCCTCGCCGAGCAGCCCGGCCAGCACGCCGTAGCCGACGAAAGAAGGGAGCAACCAGGACAGCTCGGTACGGAGGACCTCACCGGCCCTGCGGTGCTGGTCGAGCCCGATGGCGACGGCCACCAGGCCGTTGTTCAGGGCGAAGTACGTGACGCCCGCAGCGGCGCCCGCGAGGACCACGAACGGCAGGGCGTGGCCGGAGGCGGGCTGGGCGACCAGGCAGGCGACGGCAGCGCAGATGATCAGCGCGGCGGGGTTGAACAGGTACTGCTCGACGCGCTTGGTCCGGGCCCGGGCGGTCGTGACGATGCCGGCGGCCGCGGCGGCGACCAGGGCGGCACCCGGCTCGCCGGCGCAGGCGGCCGCGACGACCGGCACGGCCGACAGCGACACGGTCGACGAGCCGTAGAGGTCCTCGCCCACGACCTCGGCCGCGACGGCGAGCGCGGCGAACAGCAGCAGCGCCAGACCGGATCCGGTCGCAGGCACGTACATGGCCAGCAGGCCTACGGCACCTGCTGCGGCGAGCAGCACCGCTGCCACGAAGAAGCGCATCGCGTTCGTCATCCTTGGACCCCCCGGTCTGTGACTGGTGGGGACAGAGTGACAGGAGTGACAGAAGTGACAACTCGCCACGCCGTGTGGACATCCCGCTCGTCCGAACTGGCGAGCCGTAAGGTGTCGAACAGGCGATCGAAGGAGTCGGGGCGTGCGGGTGCTGGGGGTCGATCCGGGGCTGACCCGGTGCGGTCTCGGCGTGGTCGAGGCCCGGCCCGGTCGCGCCCAGCTGGTGGCCGTCGGCGTGGCCCGCACGCCGGCCGACGCCGAGCTCGGCGAGCGCCTCCTGGAGCTCGAGCGGCACATCGAGTCCTGGCTCGACCTGCACCAGCCGGACGCCGTGGCCGTCGAGCGGGTCTTCGCCCAGCACAACGTCCGCACCGTCATGGGCACGGCCCAGGCCGGCGCGATCGCGATCGTGGCTGCCGCCCGCCGCGGCATCCCGGTCGCGCTGCACACCCCGTCCGAGGTGAAGGCCGCCGTCACCGGGTCCGGGCGGGCCGACAAGGCCCAGGTCGGCCTGATGGTCACCCGCATCCTGAAGCTGGCCGAGATGCCCAAGCCGGCCGACGCGGCGGACGCCCTCGCGCTCGCCATCTGCCACGCCTGGCGCGCCCCAGCCCTGGCGCTGCGACGATGACCGGCGCTGCGCCCACGCGCCGCAGGGACCTTCCGTGATCGCCAGCGTCACCGGCAGGGTCACCGGGCACACCGTCGGCGGCGTCGTCCTGAGCGTCGGCGGCGTCGGCCTCGCCGTCCAGACCACCCCCGGGACCAAGGCCCGGCTGCGCACCGGCGACGAGGCGTTCCTCGCCACCAGCCTGGTCGTCCGCGAGGACTCCCTCACCCTCTACGGCTTCGAGACCGACGAGGAGCGCGAGCTGTTCGAGGTGCTCCAGACCGCGAGCGGGATCGGCCCGAAGGTCGCCCAGGCCGTCCTCACGACACTGACGCCGGACGCGATCCGGCGCGCGATCGCGGTCAACGACCTCGCGACCATCACGACCGTCCCCGGCATCGGGAAGAAGGGCGCGGAGCGGATGGTGCTCGAGCTGCGCGACAAGCTCGGCCACGCGCACGTCGCCGCCGGCAGCCCCCACGCCGGCTGGCGCGACACCCTCACCGAGGCCCTCGTCGGCCTCGGGTGGAGCGCGTCGCAGTCCGACGAGACGGTCGTCAGGCTGTCGGCCGCCCATCCCGACGCGACCGCTTCCGACGTACCGTCCCTGCTCCGGGAGGCACTGGCGATGCTGGGGAAGAGCCGATGAACGACGACGTCGAGGACCTGGCCGCGCTCGCGATCGCGCACGCCGACGCGGGGGAGACCGAGCGGCTGCAGGAGGCTGCGCTCCGCCCGAAGCGACTGGAGGAGTTCGTCGGGCAGGAGCGGGTCCGCGAGCAGCTGAGCCTGGTGCTGGAGAGCGCCAAGAGGCGCAACCGGCCACCGGACCACGTGCTCCTGTCGGGCGCCCCCGGCCTCGGCAAGACCAGCCTTGCGATGATCATCGCGGCCGAGCTCGGCACCGGCTTCCGCATCACCAGCGGCCCCGCGCTGGAGCGGGCGGGCGACCTCGCGGCGATCGTCAGCCAGCTCGAGGAGGGCGAGGTCCTGTTCATCGACGAGATCCACCGGATCGCGCGGCCGGCGGAGGAGCTGCTCTACGTCGCGATGGAGGACTTCCGGGTCGACGTCATCGTCGGCAAAGGGCCCGGCGCGACCGCGATCCCGCTCGACATCGCACCCTTCACCCTCGTCGGTGCGACCACCCGCTCCGGCCTGCTCACGGGTCCGCTGCGCGACCGCTTCGGGTTCACGGCCCACATGGAGCCCTACTCGCCGGAGGAGCTGCAGCGGGTGCTGCACCGCTCGGCCGGGCTGCTCGACGTCCCGATCGACCCCGCGGGCGCAGCCGAGATCGCCGGCCGCTCGAGGGGCACGCCCCGCATCGCGAACCGGCTGCTGCGCAGGGTGCGCGACTACGCGGAGGTACGAGCGGACGGCCGGGTCGACCAGACCACCGCCGCCGCGGCTCTCGCGGTCTACGACGTCGACGAGCTCGGCCTGGATCGCCTGGACAAGGCCGTCCTGGAGGCGCTGGTGCGGCGGTTCAACGGCGGCCCCGTCGGGCTCTCGACCCTCGCCGTCGCCGTCAGCGAGGAGCCAGAGACGGTCGAGGAGGTCTGCGAGCCGTTCCTGGTGCGTTCCGGGCTGGTGGCACGGACCCCGCGGGGGCGGGTCGCCACGCCGGCCGCCTGGCGCCACCTGGGGCTGCGCCCGCCCGGCCCGGTCGACGTGCTGCCCCTCGACCTGGACACCGCCTGACCCGGATCACGGAACCTCCGGGCCC
>JAODNF010000328.1 GCA_025464915.1 Frankiales bacterium
GAAGGCGTCGAGCTGTCCTGCCGGAAGTAGCCGCCGTCGTAGCCCGTGTAGAGCCGGATCTTGCCGCCGGGCAGCGCGGCGATGACGCCGACGTGCTGGTCCGGGTGCGTCGCCGGACCTCCGTAGAACGGCGTCCCGTCAGGGCAGGTGGTGCCGGTGTAGATGTTCTCGAGGTACGTCGTCGAGCCGCAGACGTCCCAGTACTTCTGGATGACGTTGAACACGCCCAGACCCGGGCCGGCCTGCGTGCCGCCGACCGACTGGAACACCTCCTCGAGCCCGAAGAACACCTGGTCCGAGCTGCGCGGGTCGACGGCCAGCCACAGGTTGTAGAACGCCTGCACCCCGATGCCGTAGCCGAGGGCCTGGTTGACGCCGAGCCCGTCGTTCGGCGAGGCCGTGAGGCTCTGCGGCGTCGCCTTCACGGTCCACGTCAGGCCGTCGTCGTCCGAGCGGTAGAGGCCGTTGAGCAGGGTGTTCGTCGCGTTGAGGCTCTTGCCGGTGGTGGCGCTGACGATGTCCGCGCCGGCCGGCTGCTGACCGTTGAGCAGACCGGCGTCCTGCACCAGCGCCCAGAGCACCGGGGTCTCCTCGGTCGTCGACGTGCCGTAGGTCAGCACGATGCGCCCCAGCGGGTCGACCGACGAGGCGGCGTGCCGCAGCAGCGTGGAGGACGCGAGGTAGGAGAAGGCGCCGGTGGCACCCGTCGTCGAGCGGTAGAGGCCGTTGCCCGGGGACAGCGGCGCGCCCTTGGTGTCCTTGCGCTTGCCGTACGGCAGGCCGACGCCGACCGTGACCTCCGACTTCTTGCGCGGGTTCATGGCGATCGCCGTGATCCAGTTGGCGTAAGGACCGGTGGCCGGGGCGGTGTGGGCCGCGTTGTCCTTGAGCGCCACCCGGCTGAAGCTCGCGCCTCGGTCGCGGGTCAGGTAGAGCCCGTTGCTGGTGCCCACGAGCACGCCGCTGGGCGTCGGGGTGATGACGTTGACGCCGTACCCCTTGGTGTTCTTCGCGGCCCGCGACCAGTGCGCGCCGTTGTCGTGGCTGACGTAGACGCCGGTGCCGGGGGTGTCACCGGACAGCGTCGCCAGGGCGATGCCCGTCCCCGCGTAGACGTCGCCCGGGTGGTTGGGGTCGAGCGCGACAGCACCGACACCGGACCTGGCGAAGGTGCCGTCACCGAGCGGCTTCCACGTGGTCCCGGCGTCGAGCGACTTCCAGAGCCCGCCCATCGTGCCGGTGTAGATCGTGCTGCCGGAGGCATCCCTCGGGTCCACCGCCGCCGCCGCGCCCATGCCGGCGCCGCGCGCGAAGCGCAGCCCTCCGGACGGGTACGTCGACGGGTCGTCCTGGCCGAAGGGGCCGACGTTCTTCCAGGCCCGGCCGGACTGCGACAGCGGCAGCCCCGCGGCCGTCTTGGCGTAGGCGAGCTGGTTGGCCACCGTGTCGAGGTCGGCGATGGCGGCGTCCGGCAGCGCGGGGACGGGGTCCTCGTGCTCGCTCACCGGGTTCTGGCCGGCGGGGAACGACATCTGGACCGCGGGCCGGCCGCTGGGGCCGAGCACCGGCGCGGCCAGGCTGCTGACGGGGGCGCTGCTCAACGCGAGAGCGGCGACGGCTCCGGCGGACACCGCGAGCGGAAGGGACCTGCGCAGGGCACGCACGGGACCGGGACCTCCTGACGCACCGGACGCGTTCCGGCGTTGACTGGTCCCTTCGACGGTTTCGGGAGAAATCCTCCCGAATCAGGACAGGCTGTTCGCCTTCCTGATGACGTCCACGATCTCGCTCATCACCGTCGTGAGGTCGAAGTCCTTCGGCGTGAAGACCGCAGCGACCCCGAGCTCGCGCAGCTTGGCCTCGTCGGACTCCGGGATGATGCCGCCCACGATGACCGGGATCTCCCCGGCGCCGGCGTCCTTCAGCCCCTGCAGCACGGCGGGCACGGCCTCCATGTGCGACCCGGACAGGATCGACAGGCCGATGACGTGCACGTCCTCCTCGACGGCCGCGGCGACGATCTGGGCCGGCGTGAGCCGGATGCCCTGGTAGACGACCTCGAAGCCGACGTCACGTCCCCGCACGGCGATCTGCTCGGCGCCGTTGGAGTGCCCGTCGAGCCCCGGCTTGCCCACGAGGAAGCGCAGCCGCGACCCGAGCTCCTCGCCCGTCGCCTGCACGCGGGCCCGGACGGTGGCGATGGCCTCGCCCGCGTCGCCCCGGACCGTCGCACCGGCGACCCCCGTGGGCGCGCGGTACTCGCCGAAGACCTCGCGCAGCGCGCCGGCCCACTCGCCGGTCGTGACGCCCGCCCGGGCGCAGGCGAGCGTGGCCTGCATGAGGTTGGCATCGGTCTTCGCCGCGTCGCGCAGCCCGAGCAGCGCGTCGTCGACCGCCGCGTCGTCGCGGCCGGCCCGCCACGTCCGGATGGCCTCGATGGCGTGCTGCTCGACCGCTGGGTCGACCGTCAGGATCGAGCCCTCGCCGAGCAGCGGGTTCGGCTCGGTGGTCGTGAACTTGTTGACGCCGACCACGATGTCCTCACCGGCCTCGATGCGGCGGCGGCGCTCCGCGTGGGACGCCACGAGGGCCGTCTTCATGTACTCGACGGCCTCGATCGCGCCGCCCAGGCCCTGGACCTTGTCGACCTCCGTCTGCACCGCGGCACAGAGCTCGGCGACCTTGGCCTCGATGACGACGGAGCCGGTGAAGATGTCGTCGTACTCGAGCAGGTCGGTCTCGTAGGCGAGGACCTGCTGCAGGCGCAGCGACCACTGCTGGTCCCACGGACGCGGCAGGCCGAGGGCCTCGTTCCAAGCCGGCAGCTGCACGGCGCGGGCCCGGGCGTCCTTGGACAGCGTGACCGCGAGCATCTCCAGCACGATCCGCTGCACGTTGTTCTCCGGCTGCGCCTCGGTCAACCCCAGGGAGTTGACCTGCACGCCGTACCGGAACCGCCGCTGCTTCTGGTCCTGCACGCCGTAGCGCTCCAGCGTCAGCTCGTCCCAGAGCTGGCCGAAGGCGCGCATCTTGCACATCTCCTCGACGAAGCGCACGCCGGCGTTCACGAAGAAGGAGATGCGTGCGCAGACCTCGCCGAAGCGCTCGGCAGGCACCTGGCCGGACGCCTTCACCGAGTCGAGGACGGCGATGGCGGTGGAGAGCGCGAAGGCGATCTCCTGTACGGGCGTCGCCCCGGCCTCCTGCAGGTGGTAGCTGCAGATGTTGATCGGGTTCCACGTGGGGATCGACGTGACCGTGTAGGCCACCATGTCGGTGATGAGCCGGAGCGACGGACCGGGCGGGAAGACGTACGTCCCGCGGCTGAGGTACTCCTTGATGATGTCGTTCTGGGTGGTGCCGGCCAGGTCTGCCGGCGTCGCGCCCTGCTCCTCGGCCGCGACCTCGTAGAGGGCGAGCAGCCACATCGCGGTCGCGTTGATGGTCATGGAGGTGTTCATGTCGGCGAGCGGGATGCCGTCGAACAGGGCGCGCATGTCACCGAGGTGGCTGACGGGCACACCGACCTTGCCGACCTCGCCCTTGGCGAGCTCGCTGTCCGGGTCGTAGCCGGTCTGGGTGGGCAGGTCGAAGGCGACCGACAGCCCGGTCTGGCCCTTCGCGAGGTTGGTGCGGTAGAGCTCGTTGCTCTTCGCCGGTGTGCTGTGACCTGCGTAGGTCCGCATCACCCAGGGCTTGTCCTTCATGGCCACCTCCGTTGCCGCAGCGTAACGAGGGCGTACCCCGCTCAGACAGGGGGCAGCAGCGTGACCTACCGCACGGCAACCGTCGCGAGCACCCCGCCCCAGCCGCGCTCGGCGAAGGCCTTCCGCTGCGCCGCGGCCCCCGAGCCGTGCTCCAGCACCTGTCGCACGCCCTCACGGACGCGGGTCAGGTCCCCGGACTCCTCGAGCGCCGGCGAGACGTGCTGCACGAGCCGCTGGAGCACGTCTGCCGCCGGCCGCGGCTGCCGCTCCACGGGGTCCACGAGGGTGCCGTCGACGCCGTGCCGGGAGGCGACCCACGCCGCAGCGCGCCGCACCGAGACGGGCACTGCGTGGAGCGGCCCCTCCTCGCCGAGGGCCGTCATCACGAGAGCACGAGCCAGCCCCGCCACCAGGACCGCGTCTTCGGGAAGCCGGCACACGTCGGCGACCCGCACCTCGACCGTGGGGTACTGCCGCGAGAGCCGGGCGTCGTAGTAGAGCATCCCCTCGTCGAGGGCGGCTCCCGTCGCCTGGAGGTCACGAGCCTGGCGCTCGTACTCCTCGAGGCTTCCGAACACCTCCGTGGGTCCTGCCGTCGGCCAGCGCTTCCACACCTGCGCGCGCCAGGAGGCGTACGACGTGTCTGCCCCGCGCCAGAACGGGCCGTTGCTGCTGAGCGCCAGCAGGCACGCGAGCCAGGGACCGATCCGGTCGATGACGCGCACCCCCGCGGCCCGGTCGGGGACGGCGACGTGCACGTGACACCCGCAGACCAGCGTGTCGTAGGCGGTCTCACCGAACGCCTCGGCCATCCGCTGGTAGCGCTCGTCCCGCGTGATGGGCACCGGCCCAGGATCGTCGAGCGGGTGCGTCGCGGTCGCGAGCACCCGCGCACCGACCTCGCCCGCTGCGGTGACCAGCCGCGAGCGCCGGCCGCAGATCTCGCGCTCGACCTCGGCGAGGTCGGTGCACACGGCGCTCCCCGTCTCGACCATCGCCGTGCGCAGCTCGTGCTCGGCCTCGGTTGCCTCCCCCCGGGCCAGCAGCTGCTCGGCATCGGTGCGAAGCCGCCCAGCGGGATCGACGACGAAGAACTCCTCCTCGACGCCGAGAGTGGGGATGTCCATGCAGGGCGCCCTACCCCTGGGCGGGGTGGAGGACTCAGGCGCTGCGGCGGGTCTGCAGGACGCGGTCGAGCTTGGTGACGAACAGGATGCGTCCCACGGTCGGCGTCACGTCCTCGAGCACGAGGGTGCGCCCGGCCCGCTGGGCCCGTCGGTGGGCGCCGACGAGGACACCCAGACCGGTGGCGTCGACGGCCTCCAAGGCCGCGAGGTCGAGCACCAGCTCGCCGTCACCGTGGTCCACGGCGTCGGCGAGGAGCAGCCGGGCGTCGGCGGCAGCGTGCACGTCGAGCCGTCCGGTCAGCGCGAAGACGTTGGCCGCCATCTGAGCGTGGTTCACGTGCAGTCCTCCATCGCCGAAAGCGGCCCTCGCGGAGGAAGACGCGGCAGCCCGTTCAGCGGTTGCCCTCATGTGATCACGATCACGCAACGAAGCGTGGGAGGCACACCGGTGGCGGTTCACAGGAACCCGTTGCAGGATCAGGGGGTGCCCGTGGTGAGCAGTGCGCACTTCCTGATCGGCCCCCTCGTGGCCGGCTGCGCCCTGGGGCTGATCGCGCTCATCTGCCGGTGGGTGTTCTCGACCGATGACCGCGACCGGCGGCGGGTGGAGAAGGCGATCGGGTCCCGCCAGGACCTCGGGCTGCTCGTCACGGTCGCCGCGACCCGCTCCCGTGACGACGCCGAGATGCTCCGCGACGTCCTGAGGGAGGCCGGCGTTCGCGCCTCCATCAGCGAGGACGAGCTCGAGTGCCACGTGCTGGTCTTCGCGAAGGACGCCGACGCCGCCCGCCGCCTGGTCGGGACCTCGAGCACCTAGAACAGCGGGTCGGGGCCGGACTCCCTGCGGACGTCGGCACCGAGCGAGACGAGGCTGTCGACGAAGCCCTCGTAGCCACGGTCGACGTGGTGCACGTCGTGCACCTCGGTCACGCCCTCAGCGACGAGCCCGGCCAGCACCAGTGCCGCGCCGGCCCGGATGTCATGCGCGGTCACCGGCGCGCCGCTGAGGACCGGCTTGCCGCGGACGACGGCGTGGTGGCCGTCGGTACGGACGTCGGCTCCGAGACGCGAGAGCTCGTTGACGAACATCCAGCGGGCCTCGAAGACGTGCTCCGTCACCATCGCGGTGCCGTCTGCGATGGCGTTGAGGGTGAGGATCATCGGCTGCAGGTCCGTCGGGAAGCCCGGGTACGGCAGCGTCACGACGTCGACCGCACGCGGGCGGTCGTCCATGACCACCCGGAAGCCCGCCACGTCGGTGCTGATCGACGCGCCGGCGGCGGCCAGCTTGTCGAGGGCGTTGTCGAGGTGGTCGGCCCGCCCACTGCGCACGGTGATGTCCCCGCGCGTCAGGCACGCGGCGACCGCCCAGGTGCCGGCCACGATCCGGTCGGGCAGCGTCGCGTGGGTCGTCGGCGTCAGGGAGGTGACGCCCTGGACCTCGAGGGTCGACGTCCCGATGCCGCCGATCTTCGCGCCCATGGCGACGAGGAACTCGCACAGGTCGACGAGGTCGGGCTCACGAGCCGCGTTGTCGATGGTGGTCGTCCCTTCGGCCAGGACCGAAGCGAGGATCAGCGTCTCGGTGGCGCCGACCGAGGGGAAGTCGAGCCAGACCGGAGCACCTGTCAGCTGCGGCGCCGACGCGACCAGGTAGCCGTGCTCGACGGTCGCTGTCGCGCCGAGCTTCTCCAGACCGGCGACGTGCATGTCCA
>JAODNF010000092.1 GCA_025464915.1 Frankiales bacterium
GGCATCCCGGACCCGGGCGATCTCACGCCTGAGCAGGAGGCCACCGGACAGCTTGACCTGACCACGGAGCCACCCCACGACTCCCCGCTGGGCGTCGAGGGGTGGGGCACCACGCCGGAGGAGCAGCGGCTGGGCGAGCCGCTCGCGGGGCGGCTGGCGCGCGAGGCGCCGGAGGACGTCTACCCCGAGACGCCGAGAGACGTCGGCCGCCTGGTCGAGCCGGACGAAGGGGTCCGCTCCGACACAGAGCCGGACATGATCGGACGTGACTCCGGCGACACAGCCGGGTTGAGCGCGGAGGAAGCGGCGCTCCACCTCGAGCCGTAGCCGTTAGCGTGGCGGGGTGATCCGCCGTGCGCTCGCCGCTGCCTTCTCGTTGGCGCTGCTCGCGGTCGTACCGGCGAGTGCCGCGGGCGAGCCCACGCAGCGGACCTGGCACGGCAACCAGATCCACCTGTACGGGGCGCAGGCCGCCGGGCACAGCGGGTCCGGGGTGATGGTCGCGGTGCTCGACGGCTGGGTCGACCGGTCCCACCCGGACTTCGAGGGTCGGGTGCTTGCGGGAGCGGACTGCCGCAGCGGCACCTGCCACCCGGGCCTGGTCCGGCAGAACTGCGGCTCGGAGCACGGCACGCACGTCGCCGGGACGGTGGGGGCGTCGAACGTGGGCGTGGCGCCAAAGGCGACAATCCTGCCGGTGCAGGTGCTCTCGAGCGACAGCAGGGGCGAGTGCACCGGCACGCCGGCAGCGGTCGCAGCGGGCATCCAGTACGCCGTGGCGAGCGGCGCCAAGGTCCTGAACCTCTCGCTCGGGCCGGACAACCCGGGCAGCAAGAACCCGGTGATCCCGAACGCCGTGCACGCGGCGGCAGCGGCCGGCGCGGTCGTCGTGTTCTCCGCCGGCAACGCCGGGGCGGACATCGCGCAGGACTACGGCAACGACGCGCTGATCGTCGCGGCGACGGGGCCGTCCGGTCAGCTGGCGACCTACAGCCAGCGGGGCAGCGACGTCGACCTCGCTGCGCCGGGCGGGCAGCCCGACAGCCGCGACAACTGCGAGATCGCCTACTGCGTCCTGTCGCTCTACCCCGGCAACCAGCTCGCCGTCGCGGCGGGTACGTCGATGGCGGCCCCCCACGTCAGCGGGCTCGCTGCGCTGCTGTTCGCCCAGTCCCCAGGCCGGTCGCGGTCGACCGTGATCGCGCGCATCGAGAGCACGGCCCACGCCCTGTCGGGGGCGGGACACGGCCTGATCGACGTGCGACGGGCGCTCGGCGTCACGACGTCCACGCCGACCCCGACGCACCGGCCGACCACGAAGCCGACGCACAAGCCGACCGTGAAGCCCGCTCCTGCGACGACCGTCGCTCCGGCGCCCTCGAAGACCGCGGCGCCGTCACCCACGGCCTCCGCGTCGGCATCGCCGTCGCCGTCGAGTGGGGTCAGCCAGGAGCCGTCCTCGTCGCCGACCGTCGTCGCCGAGCCGACGACGGTGAAGAGCGCTGACGACGTACCCCTTCCCTTGTCCGTGGGCGCGGGGGCGCTGGTGCTGATCGCAGGCGCGGCCGTCGTCTCCGTGGCTAGTAGCCGGGGAACACGCTCCTGAGCTGAGCGAGGGTGATGTTGCCGGTGACCGGCGCGTCCTCGCGCAGGCGACCGCTGAGCAGCCGGAGTGCGGCCTCGGTCGGTGCCTCGAGGGTGGCGGTGGGCGTCGCGTCCGGCGTGGGGCTGACCGCCTCGTCGATGGTGAGCACCAGCCCGCCGGCGAGCAGCACGACCGGCTCGCTGACGTGCTCGGCCTTACCGGTGAAGCCGAGCATGAAGGACAGGCCGCCACCCAGGTGCTCGGCGAGCACGTCGGCCGTTTCCGCGCTCAGCTGCCCGCCCGTGATGTCCCAGCTGTGCAGCGCGAACTCGTTGAGCCGCATGCCGACCACAGCGGCGAACGGCAGCGGCATCGGCAGGAACGCCAGCTTCACGGTTGCGGTGTCGCGGTCCGGCACCTGCTCGAGAGCGTCGAGGAACGCGACCGAGGTGGTCACGAACTGGTCTGCCTTCTCGCGGTCGCCGAGGGCGTTCCACCGGTCCCACACCGACTCGTTGAACTCCTGGCCAGGGCCCTCGTCGCCCGCCAGCGCCGACGCCAGCCCCTCGTGAGCGATCTCGGCGCCGCTGCCGAGGTGGCTGAGGACCTGCGCCACCGACCACTCGGTCGCGTTGCTCGTGGCGGCCAGCTGCTCGTCGCTCAGGGTCGGTACGAGGGCGGCGAGCGTCTCGTGCTCAGCGCGCAGGCGGGCGAGGGTCAGGTCGGCGAGGCTCATGAGGTGAACCTACGTGTTGACTAGCAGGACATCGTTCCGGTGACGGCCAAGGTGTGGGTGTTGCAGGACATCGTTCCGGTCAACGGAGCTGGGTGCTGATCGGGAAACGGCTCTCGTGGACGACTTCGCCGTCGAGGGTGATGACGGTAAGGGTCTGCGGGCGGGGTCGCAGGACGGCCGTGACGTAGCTGTAGGTCTGGGCTTCGTGGAGGGTGATGTTCTTGCCGAACAGCTGCAGGCGCTGGTCCGAGCGCACGAACCGGACGACCTCGATGTTGCCTTGGCGGGGTAGTGCGGTCGGTGGTGCGTAGTCGGCGACGGGGACGTGCATGTCGATGCCGGCGGTCATCTCGTCCGGGCTCTTGCCGCCGTGGGCGCTGTAGCGGTGCTGGCTGTTGTGGAAGGCCTCGAACGCGGCGTTCTCGCGGGTCAGGATCTGCAGACTGCTGAAACGGTCGGACCGGAAGAACGACTTGTCCCAGACATCGTTGAAGTGCTCGACGACGCCGTTGCGCCAGGGCTCGCGTAGCGGGATGAACCGCGGGATGACGCCGAGGTCCAGGCAGGTCGCGACGATCGGCCCGAACAGGTGCGCCTGGGGCGGGATGCCGCCTCGGAAGGTGGCGTGGTTGTCCATCTGACAGCGCAGCGGGATCCCGGTCCGCTGCCAGATCCCGACGAGGCCCTTGGCCATCAAGGTCGGGACCGGTCCGGGCAGCACTTCGGAGCCCGCGCTGTGGCTGCCGACGTCGAGCAGGTTCAGCACGCTGAACCGGATCGCGCCGTCGAGGTGCCGCGGCCCGACCATGTCGACCTGGTGCAGCTGCTGAACGCCGTCCGGGACGTGGGGGTAGGGGACGCCGCGGCTGCGGTAGCTCTCGCCCCGACGCTTGGGCCGCCCAAGGCCGGCCTCGGCGATGATCCGGTTGATCGTCCACGCCTGCGGCACTGGATCGACGCCGAGCTTGCGGAGCTCCCAGGCGATCGCCAGTGCTCCGTACTGAGCCCGCGGGTTCTCCACGAGCTCCCGGCGGACCCGCAGGACCGTCTCCCGAACGTCCTCGGCCGTTCGAGTCGGTGACTCGAGAGGAACTCGTGACTGGCTCTTGGCCCAATCCCCGTCCTGGCCCTGTTCGGCGCGCCGAGCGGTCCACTTCCGGACCCACCGGCCTGACCGGCCCAGGGCCTCACCGATCGCGTCCGTGCTCTCGCCCAGCAGCCTACGGCGCACCGCCTCGCGCCGCAGGGCCTCCTCGTTCTGCTCGTCCACAACCCGCCCCCGCACCTCGACAACACGATGCGAAGAAGCGAACCGGAACGATGTCCTGCCACAAGCAATCTCGGCCCGCCGGAACGATGTCCTGCTAGTCACGGCGGAACGATGTGCTGCTAGTTCTCACCTACGTCCTCGCTCGCGGGTGCAGGCGGGGTGACCGTGGCCGGAGCTAGTGCTTCTCGCAGGCGATGTGGTCATGGTCGCGGTCGAGGCCCTTGTTGTACTTCATCGCCTCGGCGAACCTGGCGTTGCTCTTGGTGAAGTTGGTGACCGGCTTCCCGCTGGAGACGTGGTCCTTGGCGGTCGTCTGGCCCAGGCCGTGGGGGTACTTCTTGTTGAGGTTCGTGCAGTTCTTGTAGACCGCCGGCGTGGCGGCCGACGCCGTCGGGGCCACGGCGACGAGTGCGAGGACGACGAGGCAGAGAAGGCGCTTCACCATGGGATGATCGGCAGGCTCTCCGTGCTGATGACTCACCCGGACGGCACATCTGCCTTGCGCCGGTAGCCTTGGTGCGCGTGAGCACCTACCCGCAGATCACGGACATGAGCGTCGCCGACTCGGCCATCGAGGGCCTTTGCGTCATCACCCTCAAGCAGGTCACTGACGAGCGCGGGACGGTCCGGGAGTACTACCGGCAGTCGTCCTGGCTCGCCGCGGGGCTGCCGGACCTCGGCCCGTTCCTGCAGCTGAACCTCACCGAGACCAGGCGCGGCGGCGTCCGCGGCATGCACGCCGAGGACATGGTCAAGGTCGTGACGATCGCCGCGGGCTCGGCGTTCGGCGCGTACGTCGACCTGCGTCCCACGTCGCCGACAGCGGGCAAGGTCGTCACCGTCGACCTGCGGCCGGGCGTGCAGGTGCTCGTGCCCCGCGGCGTCGGCAACGGGTTCCAGGCGCTCGAGGAGGGGACGCAGTACCTCTACGGCTTCGAGTCCGAGTGGGTGCCCGGAATGGCCGGCCAGGCCGTCACCCCCCTCGACCCGGCGCTGGGCCTCGACTGGCCGCTGCCGATCGACACCGAGGACCGCGCGATGCTCAGCGTCAAGGACCGCGACGCCCCGCTGCTGGCCGCCGTCCTCACCTGACGTCCGCTCACCTGGACAACGCCACGCTCAGCTCCGGCGGACGCAAGCTCCTGAGGCGGCCCGTCAGCCGATGGACTTCCTGAGGCTGTCGAGGTGGGCGTCGACCTGGGCGCGCAGGAGCGGGTCGGACGGGTCGGTGCCGGCCTGCCAGACGGCCTGCCAGGTCAGCACCTCCTGGTCGGGGACGCGTCGTCCGACCAGGCGCACCTCCCCCGCGGGGGAGAGCGTGCGCAGGTCGGACCAGGCGACCGACGCGGTGACGCGCTCACGCACGGTCGCGGCCAGGCTGTGGTCCTCGGCCAGCTCCCACAGGTGGACGCGGCCGGCGCCCTCGACCTCGGCGATCTCGGCGACCCGCAGGGTCGGCGCGGCCCAGCCGACGCGCTCCACCGTCCACCAGGGAACACTGATGTCCGGGCCGATGTGCAGGCAGTCGGGCGAGGCGACGAGGGCGACGCCGTCCTGCGTGAGGCCCCACGCGAGCCGGCGGTCGGTGATGGCGAGGACGGCCTGGGGGACCCTCGTGCGGCGCAGCCTCACAGGTCGCTGATCCCGCCCTCGCGGAACGCCCGGGCGGTGGCCTCGAGCCGGATCAGCTCGCCGAACAACCGGTTGTAGGCCTCGGCCTCCTCCACCGGGTTGACGCGCTGGAGCTTGCCCTTGAGCTCGGTGATCTGTCGGGTCACGTGGTGCAGCTGGAGCCGCGCCATCGTCGCCATGGCGTAGCGGTCGAGCTCCCAGTCCGTGAGCAGCTCGTCGACGGCGACCGCCATGACGAGCGAGCGGATCAGCATGTCCGGGGCTGACTCGAGGATGGCCTCGACCCAGACGTCGCCGGCCGCAGCCGTCGAGACGCCGCCCGCCTTGCGGATCGCGTCGTGGACCATCCGGTGCGACTCGTCGGTGAAGACGTCCTCGGCGAGGGTGTCGAAGATCGGGGCGACGTAGACGGGCGCCTGCACCGCCAGCTTCAGGGCCTCGCGCTCGAGCTTCAGCAGCATGGCGTCGGCCTGCGGCGGGGCCTGCCGGCGCTGCACGGGGGCGCCGCCGGTCAGCTCGCCGACCCGCGCGTTGACGGTCTCGACCTCCATGCCGAGCCAGCCGGCGAGGCGCCTGGCGTACTCGGGACGCAGCGAGCGGTCCTTGATCTTCGCCACCATCGGGGCGCTGTGGGTGAGCGCCTGCACCCGGCCCTCGGCGGTCTCGAGGTCATAGCTCGCCAGGCCGGCGCGGATGGCGAACTCGACCAGGGGCACGCGAGCGGCCACCAGGTCCCGTACGGCGTTGTCACCCTTGGCGAGCCGGAGCTCGCAGGGGTCCATGCCGCCGGGGCTGACGGCGATGAACGTCTGCGACACGAAGCGCTGGTCGTCGCCGAAGGCCTTGAGCGCGGCCTTCTGGCCGGCGGCATCACCGTCGAAGGTGAAGATGACCTCGCCGCGGAACTCGTCCTGGTCCATGAGCAGCCGGCGGATGACGGCGATGTGGTCGGCGCCGAACGCGGTGCCGCAGGTGGCGACAGCCGTCGGGACGCCCGACAGGTGCGCGGCCATCACGTCGGTGTAGCCCTCGACGACGACGGCCTGGTGCCGGCGCGCGATCTCCTTCTTGGCCATGTCGATGCCGTAGAGGACCGAGGACTTCTTGTAGATCGGGGTCTCGGAGGTGTTGAGGTACTTCGGTCCGTTGTCGTCCTCGCGCAGCTTGCGCGCCCCGAAGCCGATGACCTCGCCGCCGATGTCGCGGATCGGCCAGAGCAGCCGGCCGCGGAACTTGTCGATCAGGCCGCCCTTCGAGCTCTGGCCCGACAGCCCCCCGGCGAGCAGCTCGGCCTGCGTGAAGCCCTTCTGCATGAGGTGCTTGGTGAGGGTGTCCCACCCGGACGGCGCGTAGCCGACGCCGTACGCCTCCGCGTGCGCCTGGTCGAAGCCGCGCTCGGCGAGGAAGGTGCGGGCGATGACGGCCTCGCCGGAGCCGAGCTGGCCGGCGTAGAAGTCCTGAGCCGCCTTGTGCGCCTGGATCAGGCGGGTCCGCTGGCTGGTGCTCGAGCGGGCGGCCGAGCCGCCCTCCTCGTACTGCAGGTCGACGTTGTAGCGCCGGGCGAGGTGCTCGACGGCCTCCGGGAAGCTCATGTGGTCGTGCTTGGTGACGAAGCCGATGACGTTGCCGGACTCCCCGCAGCCGAAGCAGTTGAAGAACCCGAGCGACACGTTGACGCTGAAGCTCGGCGTCTTCTCGTCGTGGAAGGGGCACAGCCCCTTCATCCGGCCGGCGCCCGCGGTCTTCAGCGCGACCCCGGCCTCGATGATGACCTGGTCGATGGCGGCGCGCTCGCGGACGAGCTGGATGCTCTCGTCCCGGATCCGGCCTGCCACGGGGGCAGTCTAGGTCTCGGGTGTCACAGCCTCGACAGGGCGAAGACGAGGGTGGGGACGGCGAGGGCCACGAGGGTCAGGAACGCGAGCCCGCCGGCCCAGGACCGCCTCGGTGCGGTGTAGCTGCGGTACTCACCGCGCCGCCAGGACCACCACGGCCGAGGAGTGAGGAGCGGGTCTTCTTTCATCCACGCATCATGGCCTAGAGTCCGCGCTAGAACACGTTCTAGGGAGAGCCCCGTGCGCTACGCCGTCGTGCTGTTCACGTCCGATCGCGGGATCACACCCCGCGACGCCGCACTCGCGGCCGAGCAGAAGGGCTTCGACACGTTCTACGTGCCGGAGCACACGCACATCCCCGTGAAGCGCGAGGCCGCGCACCCGGGGACCGGGGGTGCCGAGCTGCCCGACGACCGCTACTCCCGGACGCTCGACCCGTGGGTGTCCCTCGCGACCGCCGCGGCCGTCACCTCGACGATCCGGCTGTCGACCGCTGTCGCGCTGCCGGTCGAGTCGGACCCGATCACCCTCGCCAAGGCCATCGCCACGCTGGACCACCTCTCGGGAGGCCGCGTCTCCCTGGGCGTCGGGTTCGGGTGGAACACCGACGAGCTCGCAGACCACCACGTGCCGGCCGGGCGGCGCCGCGCGGTGCTGCGGGAGTACCTCGAGGCGATGCGCTCGCTGTGGACCAGCGACGAGGCGTCGTACGACGGGGAGTTCGTGCGGTTCGGGCCCTCGTGGGCCTACCCGAAGCCGATCGGGCCGCTCCCGGTGCTGGTCGGCGCGGGCGGGACGGACAAGACCTTCGACTGGGTGGTGGCCCACGCCGACGGCTGGATCAACACGCCGCGGGAGGTCGACGTCACCGACCAGGTGCTGCTGCTCCGCAAGAAGTGGGCCGACGCCGGGCGCTCCGGCGACCCGCAGATCGTGTTCCTCGGCGGCAAGCCCGACCCGGACAAC
>JAODNF010000396.1 GCA_025464915.1 Frankiales bacterium
GAGTCCTGGCCACCAGCCGGATGCTGAGCTCGTCACGCCCCAGGGACTCGATCCCGGTGACCGTCGGTGCGTCGAGCGGCAGGTCGCGCAGCCGCCGGTCGTCGTAGGCCTCCTGACCGATCCGCACGAGCCCGTCGGACACCACGTTGATGTCGGCGCCCGAGGGGATGGGCACATCGACGACGGCCCGGGCCCAGTCCCGCGACAGGTTGGTGACCTGCATGATGTTGCCGTTGGGCGTGACGACGACCTCGCCGTCGAGGGTGCGGACCTGCGTCACTCGCAGCGTCACGTCCTCAACGGTGCCGGTGACCGGCGCGATGCCGCTGCCGAGGTTGAGCCGGACCAGGTCGCCGAAGCCGTACTGCTTCTCCGCGACGACGAAGAAGCCGGACAGCACGTCCTGCACGAACCGCTGCGCGCCGAGGCCGAGGGCCACGCCGAGGGCGGCGAAGGGCGCGGCGATGCTGCTCACCGGGATGCCGAACCGCTGGGCGACGAGCACGCCGGCGACGGCCCAGAGCACCAGGATCGCGACGTACCGCAGCACCTGCACGACGGCGTGCCGGTGCTTCGCGGCCTCGGACCTGACGAGGGCGTCACCGCCCTCGTCGATCCGGCCCTCGAGGCGGCCGCCGAACCAGCCGACGAAGCGGCTGGCGAGGACGGCACCGAGGACGAGCAGCACGATCTCGAGGCCCTCTCCTCGGGCCCAGGTGCTGATGTCGGTGACAGGGGCGATCGCAGCGTTCACCCCTGACCCGTTGCCCGTGAGGGCGACCTCAACCCTGCAGCAGGCCGGCAGGTGCCGTGTCGAGCAGGGTGAGGATGGCCACGGCCAGCTCGCGGGCCGCAGCCGGGGCGAGCTCCACGGCAAGCCGTTCCGCACCTCGTCGGAAGTCGATGTTGAGCGAGTGGTCCACCGGCGCGTCGACCGGGTGGTCGAGGTAGACGGTGGCCTCCTCGAGCGGCACCCAGCCGCCGGCGAGCTTGCCGGACGACTGCGGCAGCGGCACGTGGGCCGTCTCGTAGGTGCACATCAGCCGAGGTGCTCCGCGTAGAAGTCGAGGAGGAGCTTCCAGCCCTCCTTGGCGGCCTCCGGCCGGTACGAAGGACGGTCGACGCTGAAGAAGGCGTGCCCCGCGCCCTCGAAGTAGTGGAAAGAGTGCGGCTTGCCCGCCTCCGTGAGCAGGGCGTCCAGGCGCTCCATGTCGGCCGGCGGCGGGTAGGTGTCGTCGGCTCCGAACAGCCCGAGCACGGGGCAGCGCAGGGACGGTACGAGGTGCTCGAGCGACGTGACCTTCAGCGGGAAGCCGTCAGGGACGTCCCCGACGACGAAGGCGCCGTAGCAGTCGACCGCCGCGTCGATGTCCAACGACCCTGCGCACAGGAACGACTGCCGGCCGCCGGAGCAGTAGCCGATCGTCCCCACCCGGCCGTTCGACGTCGGCAGCGCGCGCAGCCACGCGACGGCACCCGCGACGTCTCCGACGAGCCGCTCGTCGGGCACCCCGCCCTGCGAGCGCACCAGCGCCGCCGCGTCGTCGGGGTCCCGGCCCGGCGCCTCACGGGAGTAGAGGTTCACGCACACCGCGTCGTACCCCTCCGCCGCGAAGCGCCGCACGATCTCCTTGGTCGCGAGGTCGTACCCGGGCAGGTGGTGGATCACCACCACGCCTCCGCGGCTGCCCGCATCGGCCGGCGAGGCGCTGTAGGCCTCGAGCTGTGCCCCGCCGTCACCGGTGATCGCGATGGTCTCTGCCCGCAGGTCGCCCCTCATGCCGACCAACCTAGGAGGGCAGCGTCGCGCTGGTCCACCCGAGTCCACGCCACGTGGACCAGGTCCCTAGGGCAGCGGCGCGAACACGCACCACACGACCTTGCCGTCGCGGGTCGGACGGGTGCCCCAGCGCCGCGTCAGCAGCGAGGCGAGCTGCAGCCCGCGCCCGTGCTCGTCGTCCGGGGTGGGGCGCATCCGGCGGGGCAGGTAGGTCGCGCCGTCCTGCACCTCGAGCACCAGGTGGACCGGGCTGTTGCGCAGCCGGAGCAGCACCGGTGGGCGGCCGTGCAGCAGCGCGTTCGTCACCAGCTCGCTCACGATGAGCACGACGTCGTCGATGACCGTCGACGCCGCTCCCCACGACCGCAGCACGTGCGCGACCTGCGCGCGGACGTCGACGATGGTCGCGAGGTCGGCCGGTACGGGCAGCAGGACCGACGTCTCCTCGGACGAGCGCTGGTCGATCCGGGCGAGGAGCACGGCCACGTCGTCGTCCGGTCCGTCCGGGAGGAGAGCCTCGACCAGGCGCGCCGGCTGCTCCGCGAGGGGGCCGGACCGGATGTCGAGCTCGGCCCGCAGCGCATCGATGCCCGCGTCGAGGTCCCGGTCCCGGTGCTCCACGAGACCGTCGGTGTAGAGGGCGATCAGGGAGTCGGGCGGCAGCTGCACCGTCTCCTCCCGCATCGCGGGCAGCCCCACACCGAGCGGCGGGTACGACGAGGCGACCAGCGGCCGGGTCGGACGGCCCGGCTCGCACAACAGCGGCGGCAGGTGCCCGGCGTTGGCGTAGGTGAGGGTGCGGTCGCTCGGGTCGTAGACGGCGTAGACGCACGTCACGATCTGGTCCTCGCCGAGCTCGCGCACGGCGATGTCGAGGTTCTCCAGGACGTCGGCCGGCGGCAGGTCCAGCTGGGCGTAGGCACGGGTCGCGGACCGCAGCTGACCCATCACGGCGGCCGCCCGGACCCCGCGGCCCATCACGTCGCCCATGACGAGCGCGGTGCGCCCAGCGCCGAGCTCGATGACGTCGTACCAGTCACCACCCACCTGCGTGCCCGCGACCCCGGCCTTGTAGTAGGTCGCCACGTCGAGGTGGTCGGGGTCGAACGTGCGCTGCGGCAGCAGGCTGGACTGGAGCTCGTCGGCGATGCTGTGCTCCCGGGCTGCGGCCTCCCGCGCAGCGGCGGTCTCCGCGACCGCCGTCTCGGCGAGCAGCTGCTGGGTGATGTCCTGGTTGGACCCCCGGAGCAGGACCGGCGCGCCGTCCCCGTCGCGGACCACCTCGCCGATGCTGCGGAAGACCCGGTCACCCACGCGGACGCGGTAGTCGATCCGGCCGTCGCCCGCCAGGGCGGCACCGATCGCGTCCTGCACCGCCTGCTGGTCGTCGGGATGCACCAGCCGCATCGTGAGCTCGCTGAGATCGGTGCCCTGCAGCTCGTCCAGTGTGACGCCCATCTGCCGCAGGAACTCGTCGCTGGCCCGCATGCTGCCGGTGACCAGGTCGAACTCCCAGCTGCTGATGCCCGCGAGCCGCTGCGCCTGGTCGAGCAGCTCGCGGCTGCGCTCGGTCTGGGCCCGGGTCCGCCGCACCCGGTCGAGCTCGAGGTTCGAGCGCACCCGGGCCAGCAGCTCGCGGGCGGCGAACGGCTTCACCAGGTAGTCGTCCGCGCCGGCGTCGAGCCCGTCGACCGTCGCCTCCTCGCCCGCCCTCGCAGAGAGCATGATCACCGGGACGTGCGTGGTCCGCTCGTCGGCCCGCAACCGCGCCAGGAGCTGGAAGCCGTCGAGCACTGGCATCATCACGTCCGAGACGATCAGGTCGGGCGGGTCGGTCACGGCCGCGTCGAGACCGGCGCCGCCGTCCGCTGCCGTCGTCACGTCGTACTGCTCGGCAAGGACGGCCGCGACGTAGTCGCGCATGTCGGCGTTGTCGTCGACGACCAGCACCCGTGGCCGGTCGCCGGTCACCGAGGGGGTCTCCCCCGTCCGGTTGCCCAGCCACCGGTCTGCCTCCGCGAGGTAGCCGACGGCCCGGCGCTGCACGTCGACGCTGGCGGTGTCCTGCTCCACGACCTGCTCGGCCGGCAGGTGGTCGTGGCCCCGGGGTATCCGCACCGAGAAGGTGCTGCCACGGCCGAGGGCGCTCTCGACGAAGGCGGCGCCGCCGTGCAGCTGGGCGAGCTCGGCGACCAGGGCGAGCCCGATGCCCGAGCCCTCGTGGCTGCGCGACTGCGCGCCCTCGACCCGCTGGAACCGCTCGAACAGCGAGGCCTGCTGCCCGCGCGGGATGCCGGTGCCGGTGTCGGAGACGCGCAGCACGACGTCCGGGCCGTCCTGCCCCAGGGCGACCGTGATGCCACCCTCGAAGGTGAACTTGAGGGCGTTCGACATCAGGTTCAGGACGACCTTGGCCCACATCTCCTCGTCGACCCAGACCGGTTCGTCCAGCGGAGGGCAGTCCACGGTCAGGGTCAGCCCGACCCGGTCCAGGGCGACGTCGAACGAGTGCGCGAGCTCAGCGGTGTACGACGAGAGGTCGACCGGTGCGAAGCGGCCGACCGCGTTCCCGGCCTCGAGCCGCGAGAAGTCGAGCAGTGTGTTGACCAGCCTGAGCAAGCGTTGGGCGTTGCGGCTGATGACCTCCATCCGCCCTCGCTGCACCGGGTTCAGCGAGGCGGTGTCGTCGATGAGCGCGTCCTCGGCGGGACCGAGCAGCAGCGTCAGCGGGGTCCGCAGCTCGTGGCTGATGTTGGTGAAGAAGGCGGTCTTGGCCCGGTCCAGCTCGGCCAGCGTGTCGGCCCGGTTCCGCTGCTCGTCGTAGGCCCGGGCGCTCGCGACCGCCGCCGCGACCTGACCCGCGACGAGCGAGACGAAGCCCTCGTAGGCCTCGTCGAACGCGCGGTGCGGGTTCAGCCCGGCGACCAGGCAGCCCAGCGGCTCGACATCCAGCTGCTGGCGCAGCGGGACCGCCAGCACCTGCTTCGGAGGGGTGTCCCAGCCCCCCGACGGCAGACCGGCCGGCAGGTCGTCCACGAGCACGGTGAGACCGTCGACCAGCTGGCTGACCGGCCAGGTCGCCGGATCGGCAGCCGGGGAGTCGGGCTCGATCCCTGCCGAGCACCGCAGCTCGGCCGAGCCGTCGGGGCGGAACCCGTAGATCAGGACGAACGGCAGGGACCAGGGGTCCTCCTCCAGCGCCTTGCAGGCCGCCCCGATCACGTCCTGCTCGGAGCTCTCCGAGGAGAGCGCGGCCCCGAGGCCGCTCAGGGTGGCGATCCTGCGGGTGCTGATGACGCGCTGGGTGTCCTCGGACACCACGCAGAGCATGCCGCGGACCGCACCGTCGTCGCCGCGCAGCGGGCTGTAGCTGAATGTGTGGTAGCTCTCCTCGGTGTAGCCGTTGCGCTCGAGGAACAGCAGCAGGCCCTCGTCCCAGGTCGCCTCACCGCTCGTCATCACGTGCCCGATGCGGGGCCCGATGTCGGGCCAGATCTCCGCCCAGACCTCGCTGGCCGGCCGGCCGAGCGCCCAGGGGTACTTCTCGCCCAGGGTGTCCCGGCGGTAGGCGTCGTTGCAGAAGAACGTCAGGTCCGGGCCCCACGCCATCCACATCGAGAAGCGGCTGGTGAGCACGATGCGGACGGCGCTGCGCAGCGACTCCGGCCACGTCTCGGGGCCGCCGAGGGAGGTCGCCCCCCAGTCGACGAGCGCGAGGTCGGCGCCGACCTGGCCCCCGCCCTCGAACGGGCTCGTCCCCCGGCTTTCCATGCTCAGAATCATGCCCCAGCCGCCAGGTCCCACACGCCTTGCCTCAGAGCAAGCGGTGCACCTCTGCGGCGACACGATGACCCGAGCGGACCGCCCCGTCCATGTAGCCGTTCCACACGGTCGCGGTCTCGGTCCCGGCCCAGTGGATGCGTCCGACGGGCGTGCGCAGGGCATGGCCGAAGTCCGACCACACCCCCGGCGGGAAGTAGCCGGCGTAGCAGCCGCGCGTGAACTCCTCCGAGGCCCAGCTCTTCTCGACGTACTGCTCGGCCTTGGCCGCCTTCGGACCGAAGTACGTCGTCAGGCACTGCAGCACGGCGGCCTGCCGGTCCGCGCGGGTCATCCCGATCGCGTGCCGGCCGGCGCTGCCCTCGATGAAGCCCATCAGCACACCCGGTGCGCCCCTGTCGGGCGGTGTGTTGTCGAAGGTGATGCGCATCAGGCCGCTGTCGGACGTCGCCTGACCGGCGAGCCCGTCGGCCCGCCAGAACGGCTCGTCGTAGACCGCCTGCACCTTGATGACGGTCCCCATCGGGATGCGCTGCGTGAGCTGGTCGCGCTGGGCCGGCATGATCGGGTCGTAGTCGATGCGGCCGGCCAACGTCGGGGGCAGGGCGACGACCACCCGACGGGCCCGCACCGAGAAGCCGTCGCCCTCGACGACGACGCCGCGGGAGCTCTGCGAGATGCGGCGCACCGGGCTGGAGAGCTTGACCCGCGGCAGCGTCGCCGCTGCCTTCACAGCGATCAGCTGCGACCCGCCGTGCAGCCGGTACATCTGGGCGCCCTTGTCGGTGTTGAGCAGGGACCCGAGCGAACCGGCGCCGTGGCAGTAGACGAGCAGGTGCAGGAAGGAGATGTCGCGCGGCTCCGCCGACCAGACCGACTGCACCGCGAGCTCGACGAGCTGCCGGCCGTCGGGCGTGCTGAGGCCCTTGAAGGGCCAGGCCGCGTAGGAGTCGCCGTGGTCCATCCAGGACTGGACCGTCATGGCGTCCCACTCGGCTGCGTGCGTCGCCGTCCACGGGGTCTCGAGCGGGACGGTGGCCAGTCGCTTGTCGATCGCGATGATCGCCTCGCCGGCCTCGGCCGCTCCCGAGGGCGTGTCGGTCGGGATCCGGCCGGAGTACGTCGACACCTGCCCGCCGCGCGCGTCGACGTAGAGCCCGGTGTTGTAGGTCAGGTAGGGCTTGACCCCGACGTCGCGGGCCAGGTTCCAGATCTGCTGCTGGCCGGTGACCGCGTCGTCGGTCGGGTAGTTCGCGGGGTCCGAGAGCCCGCGGTCCGGCAGGTCCTTCTCCGGCCCGAGCCACTGGCCGCCGACCTCGATGACGTGCCGGTCGTCGATCGCGTGGTTGAGGACCCGGCCCCCGACCCGGTCGCGCGCCTCGAGCAGCAGGACGTCGTGGCCGAACTTCACCAGGTCGCGCGCGGCCTCGATGCCGGCGAAGCCGGCGCCCACGACGACGACGTCCGCCGACAGCGACCCCGTCGCGGCGGAGGCCTCGAGGAAGGGGACGGCCGACGCAACGGCGGCGCCGGTGAGCAGCGCTCTGCGGGAGAGGGTCACGGCAGCAGGTCCGCGTACACGGCGGTCTCCAGGTAGTGGTTCTCCGACGGCGAGCCGGAGCCGGGGGCGAGGTCCGCCGCGTGCTGCTCGAGCTGCGCCCGGGAGCCGCGACCCGTCCAGGGTGCCAGGGCGAGGAAGTGCGGCCGGGCAGGCAGGCCGATGTAGGCCCCGCTGGCGCGTGACGAGCGGGCGGTGATGGCGGACTGCCCGTCGAAGGGCAGGTCGAGCAGGTTGCCGACGAGGAACGGGTTCACGGCGTAGCGGACGTGCAGGGTCGGGTCGGCCACGGCCCGGTACGCCGACCCGAGCCACTCCTGCGGCTGCCACTGGCCCGCGCTGCCGGTGCCGGCCCAGCGGCCCGGGTTGGCCTCCGCCTGGATCATCACGTCGACGCCCTGCGCGTCCATGCACGCGGCGTAGGTCCTCGCGAGGTCGGCGCACGGCCGGAACCCGGAGGGTCGACGACCGAACGGGTAGCCCCAGGCGAAGGCGGGCAGCGACGTGGCGAAGCCCAGCCGGTGCCCTGCGACGACGACGCCGCGCGCGTTCGCGACCGCTGCGGGACCCGTGGTCGGGCCGCTGTCGAGCCCCAGCAGCGTCGTCTCGAGGTCGGTCAGCGGGACCTTCTCGTTGCGGAAGAGCAGCCGCCCGTCCGGCCCCCACAGGAACGTGCTGTTGGTGACGCGGGCCGAGGTCGCGACGTAGACGTCCCTCGCGCCCGGCTCGCCGTAGCGCGCGACGTCGAGAGCATCCGTGCTGTGCCGCCAGGTCGTCATGTTGTTGCTCGCGACGACGTAGAGGTGCTCGCGCCGGGCCAACCCGCTGAACGTGGCGACGAAGGTGCGCACCATCGTGTCGGTGGCTGCGACGAACACCTGCTTGCGCGGGTCGATCGGCCCGAGCAGCGCTTGGTACGCCGCGACCTGCGGGGCGTAGGCGGCGTTGAGCTCCCCCAGCGCCGCGGCCGCCGACAGCGGCTCCCGGTCCCCGACCGGCGCGCGCGCCGCCGACGCCGCCTGCTCCCGGACGGGGGCGCCGCGCGGCCCCGCCGCCACGGTCATGAGCCCGATGTCCTCGTTGAACACGACGAGGGTCGTCCCGTGCCGGTGCGGCGCGACGAGGCCGGCCGTCAGGCAGTCGACCCACTGCCGGTACGCCGCGGCGTCGACGACGTGGGAGACGTCCTGCAGCGCCTGCACGCCGACCACCCGGAGGTTGCCCCTCGGGTCGCTCGTGCCCGTCGCGGGCGCCCAGGACGCCGGTCGGGCGCAGACCGGCTCGAGGGCACGACCCGGTGCCGGCACCACCCCGAGGAGCAGCGTCGCGACGACCAGCAGACGCCTCAGCACAGGGACGTCTTCGACGCCGCGGCGCCGTGTCCTCTTCGTGGGCTAACCCACGTGCAGCAGCTCGCCGACCTTCGCCATCGGGTTCACCGACGACGTGGAGCAGGCGCTGTCCGCGCCGCAGTCGCCGTAGAACGAGCCCCACGCGGAGCCGTCAGGAGCGACGTCGACGTCGATGTAGTCGTCCTTGGCTGCCTGCGGCGACGTGACCAGGGCCCGGCCGCCGCCGTGGACGGTCGCGGTCAGCAGCCGCGCGCCCCGCTGCACGGTCACCGAGCCGTCGTACCCGCCCTCGGCGCGCGAGGACAGGTAGGCGACGGCGAGCTGACCGGGGCCGCGCAGGGCCATCGCCCACTGGCCCACCGTCTGGTGACGGCGAGCGGGCGCGACCAGGTCGACGGGCGCCGACCAGTGACTGCCCTGGTCGGTGCTGGTGCGCAGCAGCAGGTGGCTGCCGGACCGGGTGACGCCGTAGAGCGTCCCCCGGCTGTCGACGCGGAGCTCGTCGATGGCCGGCACCGCCCGGACGACCGGGAAGGTCTTCGCCTCGTCCGTGCTGCGTGCGAGGAACGCGTGGCCGCCGCAGGACACGACGGTCCAGAGCGAGCCGTCGGGCCCGGCCTGCGGGTAGTAGCCGTCGCCCGCGTCGAAGTCCTCGGCGGCGCTCCCGCACTCCGGGTGCACCGGCGAGGCGATGCGCAGCAGCGCCGAGCGGAAGGTCCAGGAGCTGCCGCCGTCGAGCGTCCGCCAGCAGTCCCGCTCCCCGTAGGCGAACATGGCCGTGTTGCCGCACCAGTAGGCGATCCGCTCCCCCGCGGCGGGCTTGTCGCCGCCCCGAGGCGCGACGCCCGAGGTGAAGCGCGGGTTCTCCGACTCGACGTACCCGGGCACCTGGTTGTTCAGCCAGGTGCGGCCGCCGTCCTTGCTGGTGACCAGGTGGGCGTAGCCGGCCGGGGCCTGGTCCTGCAACGGGATGCCGCTCGACGGGACCGTGACGGGGCTGAGCGCGTAGTAGTAGAGCCGGCCCGTGGCGCTGTCGATGTAGATCGAGCCGTCGGAGGCCACCCACTGGGTGTCGGCGGGCTCGACGTAGCGGAAGCTGCGACCGCCGTTGGTGGTGATCGCGAAGCCCCCCGGGCTGACCTGCGTCTGCGGGCGCGGTCCGGGCGCACCCGGGGCGAAGCCGGACCCGGCCACGCCGGGGGCGTGCTCAGCCGGCTGCTGGACGACGGTGCCGTCGGGCGCGACCCGCACGTGCGTCTCGCCGGTGAGGAACCCGGTGGGCACCGTGCAGCCCGTCGAGGCGTACGGGATGGGCCGGCCGCTGCCGCTGAACGCCCGCACGACCTCGGTCGAGCCG
>JAODNF010000403.1 GCA_025464915.1 Frankiales bacterium
TTTCTCGCACCTCCCGACCCTCGTCCTCGAGCTGGTCCGCGCCGCACGCGACGGTCGGCTCGCCGAGCTCCAGGAGCTCAGCGAGCTCGACCCGCAAGCCGTTGCCGACCTCGAGGAGCTCGCCCTCGCGACCCGGGACATCCCGCTCCCCCGCGAGCCCGAGGACACCCAGGAGTGGCAAGCCACCCCGGACGCGGCCGAGGTCGCGACGACCACGGAGCCCGCGCCGGCAGCTGCCGAGGACCCCTACGACGACAGCACCCGCGACCCGTACGCCGACCTGCCGCATCTCCCCGACGAACCACCCGCGGCCGACCCGCCGGAGCCGGAGCCACCGGCCTGGGACCGAGCCGCGCAGGACGCGGCGTTCTGGAGAACCGCACAGCCCGCCCCACCGCAGGACCCCTACCTCGAGGTCCTCCTGCTGCGCTGCCTCCAGATGCCGCTGAGCAAGCCCGTCAGCGTCTCGCTCCACATCCCGATGGCCACCGCGCTCGAGCTGACGAACGCACCGGGTGTGCTCGAGGGCTACGGCCCGCTCGACGCCTTCCGGATCCGGCAGGTCATCCCGCACTCCCGGCTCACCGACGTCTACGTCGATGCCGAGACCGGCGTCCCGCTCGGCACCCAGCCGCTCCGTCCACTGCCTAGCCAGCGCCCCGATCCCCAGCAGCACCTCCTCGAGCAGCTGGCCCGACGGCTCCAGCCCGTCACCCTGCTCGACCAGGCCGAGCCGCAGCACGACCCGAGCGCCGCGCTCGCGGCGTTCGTCAAGCTGCGCGACCAGCGCTGCAGCGGTCCAGGTTGCTCCATGCCCGCCAGCCGATGCGACCTCGACCACGAGCTCGAGTTCCCCTACGGCCCGACTGCCGAGTGGAACCTCGGCGACAAGTCCCGCCGCTGCCACGGCGCCAAGCACCACGGCTGGACCGCCACCCGCCACCCCGACGGGACGACCGAGTGGGTCAGCCCCACCGGCCGGACCTACCGGAGCGCCTCGGCCTGGTTCCCGCCGCCGGCCTTCGAGAAGCCGCCGTTCGAGGTCTACCTCCCCCCGACCGACTGGGTCTTGGAGATCGACCTGGACGACCTCAAGCACTGACCCGGGTTTCCACAGATCTGGCTGCCACGCGCTATGAGACAGGCCTAGACCCCAGGCTCAGGCGGATGAGCAAGAAGAGGGCTGGACGACGCCATCGGCGACAGACGACCGGCACCAGGCTGCTGTGGGGGGAGCACCGAGCGGAGCTGCAACACGCCCTCGCGGCCCTCGATGATGAGCGATCGATGACCAGCCATCAGCTTCTAGCCCTGCTTCGCGCGGTCTTGCGCGCCGAGGTGGCGCTCGCCCAGCTCGATCTGCTCTCGAGTGATCCGCGTCGACTCCTTGTCCGCCCCGAAGAGCGCCGCCGCGTGGCGTTGGACACCGTCGTCATGTCTCTCGACCACGACTCTGCATCATGATGCAAGGCG
This sequence comes from Frankiales bacterium, assembly GCA_025464915.1. Taxonomy (GTDB): domain Bacteria; phylum Actinomycetota; class Actinomycetes; order Mycobacteriales; family SCTD01; genus RYN-111. The sequence continues at coordinate 1,474 of JAODNF010000403.1, forward strand.
ACGATGCTAAGATGCATGCCATGCGCACGACGGTGACCATCGACGACCGGCTGCTGAAGCAGGCCAAGCTGGCCGCGACCCGTTCCGGGCGCTCTCTGAGTGATCTCGTCGACGACGGACTCCGGCTCGTCCTTGCGCGCCCGCCGTCGGTCGCAACGGACATAGATCTGCCGACCTTCGGCGGCAGCGGGGTGAGGCCCGGCGTCGACCTCGATGACAAGGCTGCGTTGCTCGACGTCCTCGACGAGGCCTGACGGGTGATCATCGCGGACGTCAACGTCTTCCTTTACGCCCATCGCCCGGAGTCCGCACATCACAACCAGTACCGGTCCTGGTTGACACGAGCCCTACGAGGCCCCGAGCCCTTCGGAGTGAGCGAGCCGGTTCTCGCGTCCTTCGTCAGGATCGCTACCCACCATCGGATCTACGTGGAGCCGACACCGTCAGGGAGGGCCCTCGCCTTTTGCGAGGCCGTTCGCACAGCACCGGCCGCCGTGATGGTCCAGCCGGGTACGGACCACTGGCAGCTGTTCTCCGACCTGGTCGTGACTGCGCAGGCTCGGGGCAACCTGGTCCCCGACGCCTACCTTGCAGCGCTCGCCATCGAGCAGGGAGCCACCTTCGTGACGACTGACGCGGGCTTCGCCCGGTTCAACGGGCTGCGGCGGGCGCATCCCTTGAGCTGATGGCCAGGGATCAGCCCGAACGTGGCGCTGCCGGCATCGGCCGCCCGCCGTAGACGACGGCCCCTGAGCTGGACGCGTACGTCTGCCAGGCCTGGACCGGCTGCTGCCCCACGCCGCGCTTGGACCAGTCGCACACGCCCGAGGGGAAGACGCGACGCAATGCCGCGAGCTGACCGGCCGTCAGCCCGAGCACCCCGTAGTCCGAGGCGACGATCGGCTTGAGCCGGCACTTGAGGATGTCGTTCGTCGCCGGACCGCCGGCGACCTCGCGCGGCGTCCCGTAGTGCGTCTGCAGCGTCTGCGGCAGGCAGACCCCATCGGTGGGCGCCGACGTCACTCCTACCGCGTACTCGCA
>JAODNF010000431.1 GCA_025464915.1 Frankiales bacterium
GTCGTGCCCGAGCCGATCCCCAGGTCCAGCCCGAACAGGGTCGGGTCGTCGACGGGTGAGCCCTTCAGCCCGCCGTTCAGGTCGGAGTTCAGGAACCACAGCGTGTCGACCGCAGAGGCCAGGGAGAGCGTCACGACCGCGACGGGCAGCCCCCGGATCCGCAGGGCGGGGAGCCCGACGACCACTCCGAGGACTGTGGCGACGAGAGCCGCCAGCAGCGGCGACAGCGGGAAGGGCACTCCCCAGTCGTGACCGAGGCGGGACAGCGAGAAGGCCGAGACCCCTGCCAGCGACAGCTGCGCGAGGGAGACCTGGCCGGCGTAGCCGGTGACAACCACCCAGGACAGGGCGATGACCCCGAACACGAGCGAGGAGATGAGGGCGGCGCGGTAACTGCCGTGCGTGGCGAGCACCAGCAGTGCGCAGAGCACGGCAGGGACCACCGTCGGCAGCAGCAGCCCGTGCGGGCGGGGCGCCCTTCCCAGCGTCGACTGCACCAGGGCGCCGCGCGAGGGCAGCGGCCGGCCGCGCAGCACGAGGTACCCCAGGATGACGACCAGCGGCACGAGCTCCGGCAGCCCGCTGCTGGGCAGCCACGTCTTCGTGGTCTGCAGGAACGTCGCCTCCGACTCGAGCATGCCGATGGCGAGCCCCGCGGTCACCGCCGGCCCGACCGCCGTGAAGTTGCCGACCAGGGAGGCCGCCAGCGCCGGGATCACGAACAGGGCGTAGGTGCCCGGCGTCAGCGGAGAGATGGGCGCGATGAGGATGCCGCTGATCCCGGCCACTACCGAGCTGAGCGCCCAGTTCGTCACCGCGATCCGATCAGGAGACAGGCCCGTCACGAGGGCGCCCTTCTCCGACTCCGCGGCTGCCCGGGTCGCGAGCCCGAAGCGCGTCAAGCGGAACAGCGCCACCAGCGCCAGCGTCAGTCCGACGACGACGGCCGCGAACCACAGGCGGTCACCCGGCACGCGGCTGTCGCCGATGGTGAAGACGTGCTGGGGCAGGATCGGGCGGACGGATACGGGCGACGTTCCCACGCGCAGCGCCAGGACGGCCTGCACGACGATGAGCACGCCGATGGACGCGACCGCCTTGGCCACGGGGGGCGCAGTGCGCAGGGGCCTGAAGACGAGCAGGTAGAGCCCGACGCCGAGCAGCGCCGCCACGGCGAGCGACAGCAAAAGAGCGGGCCACAGCCCCATCGGGTCCCCGACTCCGACCGTCTTGGGCAGCCCCGGGAACGGCACGAGCAGCTTGCCCTGGCGGAGGAAGGCGTAGGTGTAGGCCGTGTAGAGGGCAATGGCGCCGGTGCCGAAGTTGACGACCCCGGAGCTGCGGTAGGTGACGACCAGCCCCAGGGCAAGGAACGCGAAGACGGCACCGTTGCCCAGTCCGAGCAGCAGGAAGACCAGGTGCTCAGTCACGACACTCCATGAGATAGATGATTTAACGAAACTAGGCCGACACACTCCGACCGTCAACGTCGTCCCGGGTGGGCGGGGCGTGGTCACGATGGGCCGGGGGGATTGCCTATTCCTCTCTATCATCTACCTTGATGACCTCCACCGAGGCGAAACGGGAGGTGGAATGGGACAGGGCGACGTCGGGCGGGTCGTCCGTGCTCCCAAGACCGCCGAGCTCATCGCGACCCAGCTGCGCGGGCAGGTGGTGCGCGGTGAGCTGACGCCTGGGCAGGCGCTCCCGCCGGAGTCCGAGCTCATGCAGCAGTTCGGCGTCTCGCGGCCCACCCTGCGCGAGGCCTTCCGCGTCCTCGAGACCGAGTCGCTCATCGAGGTGCGGCGCGGCTCGCACGGCGGGGCCCGCGTCGTCTCGCCCGACCTCGCCGTGGCCGCGCGCTACGTCGGGCTGCTGCTGCAGATCTCGGGCACGACGATCAGTGACGTGCACGAGGCCCGCGCCGTTCTCGAACCGGCCTGCGCACGGCGGCTCGCCGAGCGGGCGCAGCCCGAGGACGTGGCAGCGCTGAGGCAGTGCGTGCAGGACCTCGCCGCCGCCCTGAAGGCGCCCGAGCCCGCCCAGCTGTCGGCCCTGACCTACCGGTTCCACGAGCTGGTGCTGCAGCGCTCGGGCAGCCGGACCCTCGCCGTGCAGGCAGGGGTGCTCCGGGGCATCGTCGAGACGCACACCGCGCAGACGGTCAGCCGGACGCTCCACTCCCCCGGCTCGAGCGAGGACTTCCGGCGGCTGGTCCGCAGCTTCGGCAAGCTCGCAGACCTCGTGGAGGCGCCCGACGCGGAGGGCGCCGAGCAGCACTGGCGCAGCCACATGCAGGCCAGCGCGAACAAGCTGCTGAGCGAGGGACCCTCTGACGCCGCCGTCGTGGACCTGTTCAGCTGAGGTCCGGCAGCACCGCCCTCAGCTCCGCCGTCGTCGTCACCGTGGCGAGCAGCGGCAGCGTGTGCTGGACCTGGAAGTCATGAGCCTCGGGCCACGCGCCGGCGACGGCGTCCTCGGGGACGATGGCGAACAGGCCCCTGTTCACGGCCTCGACGCACGCGGCCGGAACGGCGATGTTGGTGGAGACGCCCGTGATCACCACGGTGGGCACACCGAGCGAGCCCAGCAGGCGCTCGAGCTCGGTCGCGTGGAAGGGCGAGATGCCCGCCATCCGCTCGAGGACCACGTCTTCTGGCTGGGGAGCGACCTCATCGCAGATGGCCGCGCCCTCCGTCCCCTGCTGCACCTGACCGCTCTTGCGCAGCACCCCGGTCAGCAGGCACGTCGCTGCGAGGCCGACCCCGTCTGCTCGCGTGACGATCGTCGAGTGGATGACGGGCAGTCCGCGAGCTCGGAAGTCCTGCGCCAGCACGGCGATCCGGTCCAGGACACCGCGTGCAGCCACCTGCTCCGCCAGCCCCCCGGGACCCTCGACGATGCCGCGCTGGCACTCGCTGATGAGCAGCGCCGGCTTCTGCCCGTGTTCCAGTCCTCGCACCACATGGTCATATCATCTAGCGGAATACATCGGAAGGACTCGTCGTGCACCTGACCGCCCTTGCGGCCCAGCACCCAGGCAAGACCGCCCTCGTGGTTCCGGGCGTCGGAGCGCCCATGACCTACGCCGAGCTGGACGGCCAGTCGCGCAGGCTCGCACGCGTCCTTCACGATCGCGGCCTGCGCGCAGGCGACCACATCGCCATCCTCGTCGAGAACCGGCCCGAGCTGCTCGTGATCGCCTGGGCCGCCCAGCGATCGGGCCTGTACTACACGCCGGTGAACTGGCACCTCACCGCCGAGGAAGCCGGATACGTCGTCGAGGACTGCGGGGCGCAGGTGCTCTTCACCAGCGCCACGCTGCAGCACCTGGCGGCCCCCACGGCCGAACGACTGCTCGTCGAGGACCTTCCCGTCCTGCTCGAGGGCGTCGCGGACGACCCTCTGGAGGACGAGCAGGAGGGCTTCTACATGTTCTACTCCTCCGGGACGAGCGGCCGGCCCAAGGGCATCAAGCCGCCGTGGCGCGACCTGCCGTTCGGCACCGGCATGGCCATCGACCACTTCCTCGCGAACCTCTACGGGTTCGGTCCCGAGACGACGTACCTCAGCACCGGCCCGCTCTA
>JAODNF010000446.1 GCA_025464915.1 Frankiales bacterium
GCTGCTGGATCCCCCGTCGGCGGCGACTGGGTCTCCAAACTTCCGGGCCGGTTGAGCCCGTGCCGACGCCGACGTCGACCCACCGCCCAGACCGCAGCCCGCTGGTCCGTCAGAGCGGGTCGCGCGAGATCGGGCAGGACATCCACCGGGGTCCGCCCCGCCCGGAGCCGAGCTCGGAGCCGGAGATGGCGATGACGTCGATTCCCGCTTCGACCAGGCGCTGGTTCGTCTCGATGTTCCGCTCGTAGGCGACGGCCAGCCGCGGAGCCACGGCAAGGGTGTTGTTCCCGTCATCCCACTGCTCGCGCTCGGCGGTGACCGGGTCGAGGCCGGTGTCGACGACGCGCAGCTCGTCGAGCTCCATGGCCTTGGCCGCGGCGATGAGGAACGGCTCCGGGCCGGCGATGCCGTCCGCGGTGATGGTCCAGGCGGCGAGGGAGTCGGCGACGGCGGGGAACATCACGACCGCGTCGCGGTCGACCATCGTGCAGATCGTGTCGAGGTGCATCGTCGCGCGCTCCTGCGCGATCGGGACGGCGAGCACGGTGTGGGCGACGCCGGCGGCGAAGGCCCGTAGCGCGAAGGCCTCGACGCCCGCCGGGGTCGTGCGCTGACCGACGCCGACGGCGACGACGCCTGGGCTCAGCAGGAGCACGTCGCCGCCTTCGAACCACGCCTCCTCGCGGCTGCCGCCGTAGAGCAGCTGCGCGTCCGCGAACCGCGGGTGGTGGGAGTAGATCGCCCGGGTCAGCGAGGCCTCGCGCTGGCGCGCCCGCATCGACGGGCTGGCGACGGCGACCTGGTCCCCGACCCAGACGCTCGAGTCTCGGGTGAACAGCACGTTGGGCAGGGGCGGTACGACGAACTCGTGCGGGCCGGCGAGGCGCGCGACCACTCCCTCGGTGGCGGGGAGCTCGTCGTGGGTGAGGCCGGCGATGAGGTGCTGGGCGAGCTCGTCGGCGGGCAGGTCGAGCAGCCAGTGACGCAAGGTCGTCGCCAGCGTCGGGCCGACCATGGTGGGGGCGACGGCACTGTGCACGACGTCGGCCCGTGCCTCGGCGACCTCGAGCGCCTCGGCGAGGAGCTGCTGCAGGTAGAGCACCTCGACGCCACGGTCGCGCAGGGCCTGGGCGAACGCGTCGTGCTCCTCCTGCGCGCGCCCGACCCAGGGGATGCCGTCGAACAGCAGCTGGTCGTTGTTGCGCGGCGTCAGCCGGGACAGCTCGGCGCCGGGGCGGTGCAGCAGCACGGACCGCAGCCGACCGACCTCGCTGGTGACGCCCATGGGGGTGAGCCTAGGTCTACGCTCAGCAGGTGAGCCTCGTGCTGCCCCTGCGACGCCTCGAGCCGGCCGCGGCCCAGGCGCCGGTCGCCCGCACGCTGCACCTCGACGGCACGCCGCTGCTCGAGGACTGGGCGACCCGGGTCCGCGAGGCCGCCGAGGCCATGCTGCTCCTCGACGGGGCCGGCCGGCTGCTGGCTGTGAGCGACAGCTGCGGGGTGCTGCTCGGGCTCGACGCCGCCGCCGTCGGCGCGATGCTCCTCGACGTCGTCGAGGTCGTCGACTTCACCACGGCCGCCGTGCCCGTCCCCGACCCGGACGTGCAGCTGGCACCGCTGCGGGCGCTTGCCACCGGCCGGCTTGGCCGCGGCCTGGTCCGGCTGCGCACCGGGCTGTCGGCCCGCAGCTATGACGTCGTGGGCATCCCGCTGTCCGACGGTGCCGGCGCGGTCGCGTTCCTCGCCGCCGTCTGAGCCTCTGCCAGGACCTGCTTCGCCGGCCGGCCCAGGGCCTCGGACGCCGCGACGACGTCGACCCACTCCGGGTTCGCGTTGACGGGCACGCCCTCGAGCCACGCCGTCTTGACGCGGATGCCGTGGCCGTCGACGTGCACGCCGACCTCGGTGCGCTCTAGCGCGTGCTTGGCCACGAGGGACTGGCGGACGCCGATGGTGCTCGTCTCGCGGAAGACCTTGCTGCGCAGGCGATCTGCGTCCTCGGCGCGGCACAGGACCGACAGCGTGTGCGCCGGTCGTCCCTTCTTCATGAGGATCGGCGTGAGCCAGGCGTCGCTGGCCCCGTCGGCCATCAGCTGCTCGATGACGTGCGGCCACAGCCGAGGGTCGAGGTCGTCCACGTTGGTCTCGAGCAGGACGGCAGTCCCGGCTTCTTCGGCCGGCTCGCCGAGGGTGAGCCGCACGACGTTCGCCACCTCCAGCGGGTCGCGCGTCCCCGCACCGCACCCGGTGCGGACCGGCCGCATCGCAGGCAGTGCTCCCCAGCTCGTGACGAGGGTGGCGAGCAGCGCGGCGCCGGTCGGGGTCGTCATCTCGTACGGCGCGAGGCCGGCCTGGACCGGCACGCCCTCGAGCAGCCGGAGCACGGCTGGGACGGGCACCGGGAGCGGACCGTGCGCGCCGCGCGTCGTCCCGCTCCCGAGCGAGACCGGCGTGCAGTGCAGCGCAGTCAGCCCGAGGTGGGCGAACCCCGCGGTCACCCCGACGACGTCGGCCAGGGCGTCGTGCGCCCCGACCTCGTGGAAGTGCACGTCCTCGACCGGCACCCGGTGGATCGCGGCCTCGGCGACCGCCAGCCGCTCGAAGACGTCGTGGGCCGTGCCGCTCACGATCTGCTGCACGTCCGCCCAGGTCCGCGAGACCTGGTCGTCGTGGCTGATCACGTCGATGTAGGTCGCCCCGATGCCGCCCCGCTCGACCTGCGACGCCTCGAGCCGGATGCCGAGCCCGAGGGCGTCGACCGCGTCGGTGATGACCTCGAGCGGGACGCCGGCGTCGACGAGCGCGCCGAGCAGCATGTCCCCCGACGCCCCAGCCTGCGCGTCGACCCACCCGATCACGGCGCACCGACCTTGCGGGCGACGCGAGCTGCGAAGACGCCCGCGCCGAAGCCGTTGTCGATGTTGACGACGGCGACACCGGGGGCGCAGCTGTTGAGCATCGCCAGCAGCGCCGCGAGCCCCTGGAACGAGGCGCCGTAGCCGACGGAGGTCGGCACGGCGACCATGGGC
>JAODNF010000485.1 GCA_025464915.1 Frankiales bacterium
AGCGCGAGTCCACCGACGTGCGGGGCGTACCGGAGGTCCGGGGGATCGTCGGTCGGCAGCTCCGGGACAGCCGGCAGCACGAGCAGAGCCGATCCCAGGCCGCCCACGACGCCCAGCACGAGGGCGGTCCCGAGGACCAGCAGCTGCTCGCCGACCGCCGCCGCGAGCAGGCTGCGCCGCGAGGCTCCGACCACCAGCATGGCGGCGAGCTCGAACGACCGCCGGCGGCCGGACAGGTAGAGGGCCACGGCGGTCGCCCCGGCTGCGAGCACCGCCGCCGCCGCGGCCGCGAAGGCGAACAGGAGCAGCCCGAGTGCCGGCGCCGACCGGTCGAGCAGGTCGCGCCGCTGCGCCGTCGTCCGAGTGCCCACGATCTGCAGGCCGGCCTTGTCCAGCTGGGAGACCGCGTCGGCAGGAGCGTCGCCGGAGAGCCACACCTGCTGCGTCGCGAACTCCTCGAACCGGGGCAGGGCGATGCGGACGAAGTCGAGGTCGACCAGCGATGCCTCCCGGCCCTGCGTGGGGACGACGTCGACGTCGGTCACGGGGGCGATCGGCACCTCCTGCGCGTCGAAGTTGGCCATCGAGGGGAACGCCGGGTCCAGGACCGTGCCGTGCCCGGTGGCCATCCGCAGCGGCCACGGCAGGGCACTGCGCAGGAGCAGCGGCTCGTCACCGCCGCCGACGGAGAAGCGCCAGGTGACGCCGCTGCGGGTCGCGGTCACGGTGCTGCTGGCGGGGCTGTTGACCAGCCGCTGGTGCCACGCGCCGTCCTGCGACAGGTCGAGGGCGATCGGGGCCCACGCTCCCCCGAGGCGCTGCGACACCCCGCTGAGCTCCAGCGTGCCCTTGACGTCGGCGCCCGGCTCGCTCCCGCGAGGCACGACGATCCCGTCGAGGGTGCACCCAGCGCTGCAACCGGTCAGCACCGCGTCGTAGCGATGCGTGCCGCTGCGCAGCGTGCCCAGGGCGACGGTGTGCTGACCGGTCGTGTCGGTCACGAGCGCCCGCACGTCATGGGTCGGGGTGGGCATCACGAGCGGTGTGAGGGTCACGCCGAGCCGGTCGCCCGTGACCGTGATGGGGGCTGGTGCGGCTCCGCCGATGGCCCTCGCGAGTGCCGGCTGGGAGAGCGTTGAGAAGTCCGAGCGCCAGTGCGCGACCTTCGGGAACGCGCGGGTGTCGACGGCGAGCACCGTGCCGCGAAGGCCGCCGAAGGGCAGCCACAGCTCGGTCGCCATCGCCCACGTGCCGTCGGGGTCCACTTTGCGCACCAAGGCTTGCAGGTCGGCGGTGCCCTCGGTGCGCACGGTGACGACCCCGTCCGCGCCGACGTCGGTCGCGGCCCGCTCGGCGCGGTTGCCGGCGGCCACGAGCGTCCCGTCCACGGCGAACGTCGCTAGTCCCACGGCCACGGCGAGCAGCGCCGCGAGCCGCAGCCCGGCCGGCCGGCGGGCGACGGAGCGGACCGCGAGGAACGGGCCGAGCCTGGGGCTCGCCCGGGTACGGCGTACCAGCAGCCTGCAGGCGACCGGCAGCAGCCGGGTGCCGAGGACGCCGACGACCACGACGACCAGGATCGGTACGAGCAGGGCGAGGCCGTTGTGGGACCCCTCCTTCAGGGCGCCCCGGGAGAGCAGCCCGACCAGGGCGACGGCCGAGCCGAGACCGATCACCGCCTCGGCGACGACCGTGGCCCGACCGGGCTGGACGTCGCCCGTCCGTCGCCACTGCTCGAGCACGGGTCGGGTGAGGACCCGGCGGCCCGCCCACGCGGCCGCGACCACACCACCGAGGAGGGCTCCTCCGGCCGCCAGCAGGGAAGGCAGGCGGACCGTGACCGGGGTGTCGGGAGCGAGCACGGCCGATCCGAGCAGGTGCACGAAGACGTCGGCGACCAGCAGGCCGAGGGGTACGGCGAGGACGAGCAGCACGACCGGCTCGAGCAGACCGAGGGCGAGCGTCGCGCCGGCGCGGTAGCCGCGCAGCTTGGCCAGGGCGACCTCGGCTCCGCGGGCCTCGCTGGCGTCAGCGACCACAAGCCGCAGGACGACGAACGCGAGCGCCACGAGCTGCAGGGTCACGACGAGCACCGACCGGCCGAGGTCGTGCCGGTCGTCGTCAGCGCTGCTGAGCACCTGGTCGAGCAGGGTCAGCGCCCGGGTCCCCTCGGCGCCGTTCTCGAGCGCCGCGGTGAAGTGCGACAGCTCGCGCTTGAGCCGCGGCTCGTCGTCGAGGCGGACCGTCGCCGGGTCGATGAGGTACTGCGCCTCCGCCGTGATGTTCGCGGTCTCCGGCAGGTCCTCCAGCCCGGACTGCGACATGAACGTCGTGTCGAGGGTGTCGGCGCTATCGTTGTTGCCGGCGTGCGCGTCGAAGTAGCCGGCGTCGAACCAGTAGGGGTCGGGGTCGGGCAGGGCGTAGGTCCCGACCACCTTGATGGTCACGTCGCCACCGGGTTGCTGGCAGGCGTCGAAGGACGTCTGGGCGCCCGGGCAGCCGCCGACGGTGTCCCCGATCCGGAAGCCGGTGCTACGCGCCATCCGGGTGCTGATGAGCGCGTCCGTCGGGTTCGTGGGGCAGCGGCCGGCAGTGATGCGGAGGTGGTCGCACGCGCCCTCGCGCCACATCAGCCGGCTCTGCACCCCACCCTGCTTGCCGGCGGTGTGGATGCTGTTCTGCAGCGACAGGATGCGGCGGGTGTGGGCGAACGGGGCGTGCGCTCTGGCGACCATGTCGCGCACCTGCTTGAGCGGGTCGTTTTGCGGGAGGTCGGCGTACGTCACGTCGATGCCCGAGGCGCTTGGCTTCGCCGCCACCAGGGCATCCCGCAGGACCGACTCGCTGCCGGCCCGCTGGTAGAGCGGGCCCATCGCGGCCGCTGCCGTGGTGATGGTGGCGACCAGCAGGACGGCGACCGACACGCCCCGCCGGAACCACAGGGCTCGCAGCACCAGGGTCAGGCTCGGCACGGGCGCATCCTGTCAGGAGCGGCCCATCCGCCGGACGCGCTGGCCGATCCGTGCCCGGACCGTTGCCGTGCTGTGACCGGAGTCAGACGACGGTGACCTGCTTCGACGCGATCGCCGTGGTCGTGCCGTCCGCGGAGAGCAGGTACGCCGTGACCTGGTGCTTCCCACGCGCAGCTCGGAAGGCGAAGGAGCCGCGGGCCACGCAGCCGGTGAGCGGGGTCGGCCCGTCGAGCAGCGCCACCGACGGGCGTACCGGGCTGTCGAGGGCCAGCGCGACGCTGCCCGTCTCCGGCCCTACCGCCGACCACGTCATCGGGGCGTCCCGGGTCACGCTGTCCGAGCCGAGCGCGAACGCCGCCGTCGTGCAGCTCGGCCGCAACGACGGTCCCGGGGTGCGGCCGCCGTTCGCCACTGCCGCGACGGCGACGAGGAGCCCGAACATCAGCAGCAGCCGGGGAGCGCGCCAGGAGCTCGGCGGGGTGGCCTCCGCAGCCTCCGCCAGCTGCGCGTAGTCGGGGTCGCTGCGCCGAGCCGCCCGTTCGAACGGGTCGAGGGGCGGCTCGGGTGCGCGTCGGCGGGCCACTAGTCCCGCGGCTGGTCGGCCTCTGGCGGGGTCGGCGGGCCGACCTGCTGGCTCTCGGACGCGCCGCCGGGGGCGTCCCCGGGCTCCGTACCGACGACTGCGGCCCCCACGTCCGGGGTCCCGCCGGCCTCGGCGAGCTGCGGGTTGTCCGCCCCTGCCGCGGCCTCCGGGCTCGCGCCGCCGGGGGCGGCACCGACCTTCACCCCGAGCTTCAGCGAGCGCGCCAGGATCTGGCTGACGTCGAGGACCTCGATCTCCTCGCGCGCCTCCCCGCTCTGCTTCTTGGCGGTGACGGCGTCGCTCAGCATCGTGATGCAGAACGGGCAGGCCGTGCTGATGATGTCGGAGTCGGTGGCCAGGGCCTCGTCGGTGCGCTCGACGTTGATGCGCTTGCCGATCTTCTCCTCCATCCACATCCGGGCACCGCCGGCGCCGCAGCAGAAGCCACGCTCCTTGCAGCGCGGCATCTCCGTCGTGGTGAGGCCCTGGATGGCGGCGAGGATCTCGCGCGGCGGCGTGTAGACCTTGTTGTGCCGACCCAGGTAGCAGGGGTCGTGGTAGGTGACGCTCTGGTCCACAGGGGTGATCGGGACCAGGTGGCCCTCCTCGACGAGCTTGCCGAGCAGCTGCGTGTGGTGCACGACCTCGTAGTCGCCGCCGAGCTGGGGGTACTCGTTCGCGATGGTGTTGAAGCAGTGCGGGCAGGTCGCCACGATCTTGACGCCGGTACCCCGGGCGGCGCCGACGGAGTTCAGGACCTCGATGTTCTGCTGCGCCAGCATCGAGAAGACGAACTCGTTGCCGAGGCGGCGGGCGGGGTCACCGGAGCAGGACTCCATCGAGCCCAGGACGGCGAACTCCACGCCAGCGATGTGGAGCAGCTCGGCGAACGCACGCGACACCTTCTTGGAGCGGTCCTCGAGGCCTCCGGCGCAGCCGACCCAGAACAGGTACTCGACCTCGTCGGGGATGGTGCCCTCGACGACGC
>JAODNF010000001.1 GCA_025464915.1 Frankiales bacterium
CGCCGCCGGACACGATGAGCGGGCGCGGCACCCGCCGGGGCAGCCTCGGTGCAGGGGCCGGCAGCACGACCGGCTCGGGCAGCCCGGTCAGCGGCTCGGCGGGGCACGCCTCGAGCAGGGCGGCCGACAGCTCCTCGGCCGACGGCCGGGCGAGGGGGTCGGGATCGAGGGCGCGCTCCAGCGCCGCGACCAGTGGCCGGGGGGCGGTCGCCGGGAGCTCCCCGCCGAGCATCAGCCGGCCGAGGTCACCGAGGGCCCAGACGTCGGCGGACGGCCCCAGCACGCCGGTCGGGTCGAGGCTGGTCGCCGGGTCGTGCAGCGGGTCGAGACCGAGGCCGTCGAGCTTCGGCACGCCCCCGACGTCGAGCAGCACCCTGCTGGCCCGCAGCCGCCGGTGCCGCAGCCCGTGGTCATGCGCCTGGCCCAGGGCCGCCGCCAGCGGCGCGAGAACGGTCACGACCTCGCCGGGCGTGAGGGTGCCGCGCTCGGCGAGCAGCGCCTCCAACGAGCCGCACGCCGCGTGGTCGAGGACGAGCACCTCGTCGCCCTGCGCGCGCGTCACGGTCTTGAGGCGCACCAGGTGCCGCGACCCGAGGGTCCGGACGACGGTCGCCTGACGACGTACCTCCGCGAGCGCGTCGGCCTCGACGTGCGCGAGCCGGCGCAGGACGACGATCTCGGCCCCGCGACGGGCGCGCCACACCTCACCGGTGGCGCCGTAGCCCAGGAGCTCGAGCACCTCGTGCCCCGGGAGCGTGAAGTCCTGCATGCCCTGCACCGTAGGCAAAAGGCGGCGTCGCCCGTTCGCGTTGTCCACAGGTACGGTCGGCGCCATGGACCGGTGGATCGTCGGCACGTCGATGGGCTTCACGCAGGGGCGGCGCACGTTCCTGCAGCCGGGTCCGGTCTTCGAGCACCTGGCGTCGCTCCGCGGCGTCCGGGGCCGGGTGCGGATGACCGTCGTCGGCACCGCGAGCGGCGACGCGGACCTGTGGGGCTGGCGGGTGCACGAGGCGTTCTACGGCACCCGGTTCGACGTGACCGTCCTCAAGCTGATGCCGATGCCGAACCTCGAGGACCCGCGGCAGGCGCTGCTCGACTCCGACGTCGTCTGGGTCGGCGGCGGCTCGGTCGCGGGCCTGCTGGCCCTCTGGGAGCTGCACGGGATCGGAAAGGCGATGCGCGAGGCGTGGGAGGCAGGCGTCGTCCTCGGTGGCGTCTCCGCCGGGGCGCTGTGCTGGCACGTCGGCGGGACGACCGACAGCTTCGGGCCGGACCTGCGCCCGGTCACCAACGGCCTGGCGCTGCTCCCCTACGGGTGCGGCGTCCACTACGACAGCGAGGCCCAGCGCCGACCGCTGCTGCACCAGCTGGTCGCCGGCGGGACGCTCCCGACGAGCTTCGCCACCGACGACGGCTGCGGCATCGTCTACCGCGGCACCGAGGTGCACGAGGTGATCGCCGACCGCGACGGCGCGCAGGCCTACCGGGTCGAGCTGGTCGACGGCGAGGTCAGGGAGACGGCTCTGCCGGCGCGCCGCCTCTAGCCAGCGCGGACGGCCACCACATCCGGTCACCGAGCTTGAGCACGATCGCGGGGACGAGAAGCGACCTGACGACGAAGGTGTCGAGGATGACGCCGAACGAGACAGCGAAGCCGATCTCGGCGAGGAACACCAGTGGCAGCGTCCCGAGGGCGGCGAACGTCGCCGCCAGCACGACACCGGCGCTCGTGATGACGCCGCCGGTGACCGTCAGCCCGCGCAGCATGCCGTCGTGGGTGCCGTGCTTCGGGACCTCCTCGCGCACCCGGCTGATGAGGAAGATGTTGTAGTCGACGCCGAGCGCCACGAGGAAGACGAACGCGAAGAGCGGGAACGAGGCGTCCGACCCGGCGAAGCCGAAGACGTGGGTGAAGAAGAAGGCGCACGTGCCCAGCGTCGCGGCATAGCTGAGGATGACCGTGACGATCAGCACCAGCGGCGCCACGAGGGCCCGCAGCAGGATCGCCAGCACGATCAGGATGAGGAGGAGCACGATCGGGATGATCAGCCGGTTGTCCCGCTTGGACGACTCGTGGATGTCGAGCCGGATCGCCGGGAAGCCGCCGACCAGCACGGCCTTGCTGGCCCCGTCGATCTCGCTGCGGATCCGCTTGACGACGTCGAGGGCCTCGTTGGAGTTCGCGTCGACGGCCAGGGTCGCGACGAGCAGGACGTCGCCGCCACGCACGAGCGGTGCCGTGGAGACGCCGTCGGTGAAGGGGAAGACGGACGCCACGTCCTTGTCCGCGCCGAGGATCTCCGTCGCCTTCCCCACGGCCGCCGTCGGCACGATCAGCTGGACCGGCGTGCCGCTGCCGGCCGGGAAGTGCTTGGCCTGGTGCTCCAGCCCGATGACCGACTGCGGCCGGCTGGTGAGCGCCTTGTCCTGCGGCAGGCCGCCGCTCTTGAGCCCGGTCGCTCCGATCGCGAGCACCAGCAGGATCACGACGGTGCCCGCTCCGAACAGCGCGCTGTGCGAGTCGAGCCGGTCGGCGAGGCGCGACCAGATGCCCTCGTGCACCGGGTCCTCGCCGTCGAGGTGGGGGATGCGGGGCCAGAACAGCCAGCGACCGAGCAGCAGGCCGCCGGGCAGGAACACGAGCATGACGAAGGCGGAGCAGGCGACGCCCAGGGCGCCGACCGGGCCGAGGCTCTTGTTGCTGTTGAGCTCGCTGAACAGCAGGCAGAGCAGCGCGAGCATGACGGTCGCGGCGGAGGCGAGGATTGCCGGCAGGGCTGCGCGCCAGGCGACCTTCATCGCGTCCCAGGTGGAGCCGTGGCGGTGCAGCTCCTCCCGGTAGCGCGCGATGAGCAGGAGCGCGTAGTCCGTCGCGGCCCCGAAGGTGAGCACGGGCAGGATGCCGTCGCTCTGGCCGTTCACCTCGAGGGTTCCGGTCTTCGCCAGCAGGTAGAGGATGCCGCTCGCCATCGTGAAGGCGAGGCCGGCACCCAGCACCGGCAGGACCCACAGGACCGGGCTCCGGTAGACGACGAGCAGGATGAGGATGACGATGACGCCGGTGACGAGCAGCAGCGTCCCGTTGATCGAGCCGAACACCTCGAACAGGTCGGACGAGATGCCGCCCAGGCCGGTCACGTAGACCTTGAGGCCCGCCGGCCGCCCGGGGGCGTCCAGCAGCTGCCGCAGGTCCTTGACGTTCTGGATGAAGACCTTGTTGTCCTTCCCGTCGAACGGGAGCGTCAGCTGCAGCGCCTTGCCGTCCCTGCTCTTCACCGGCGGCGTCGGCTGCCCGTCGAGCCAGTCGGCGTGCTTGCGCACGGCGGTGAGGTCCGCGAGCGCGCGCTGCTCGTCGGCGGGGGTCACCCCCGAGTCGCGCTCGTAGAGCACCACCGTCGGGGTGTCCTCGGCGGGCAGGAACGCCTTCGACGCGTTCAGGGCCTTCGTCGCCTCGGCGTTCGCCGGCAGGAAGGACGCGTTGGTGTTCTTCTCCTGGTCGGTGAGCTTGCCGGCGAGCGAGCCGAAGCCGCCCCCGACGATGACGAGGAACACGATCACGAGGGCCAGGGCGCGCGGCCACACGTCGGTCTTCTCGACCTCGTCGGGGGGAACGTTCATGCGCTGCAACCTATCGACGCGGACGTAGGCTGACCGGGTGGACATCCGTCACGTCGGTCACATGCCGTACGACGACGCATGGGCGCTCCAGCAGGAGCTGCACGAGGCCGTGGCAGACGGCACGCAGGGCGACCTGGTGCTGCTGCTCGAGCACGAACCGGTCTACACCGCCGGCAAGCGCACCGAGCCGTGGGAGCGGCCGACCGACGGCTCGCGGGTCGTCGACGTCGACCGCGGCGGCAAGATCACCTGGCACGGACCTGGCCAGGTCACCGGCTACCCGATCGTCCGGCTGACCGACCCCGTCGACGTGGTCGCCTACGTCCGGCGGCTCGAGCAGGTCCTCATCGACGTGTGCGCCGACCTGGGCCTGACGACGTCGAGGGTCGAGGGCCGTTCAGGCGTCTGGACGACGGACGGTCAGCGCAAGCTCGGCGCGATCGGCATCCGGGTCGCGCGCGGCGTGACGATGCACGGCTTCGCCCTCAACGTCGACAACAGTCTGGCCGCCTACGACGCCGTCGTCGCCTGCGGCATCGCCGATGCGGGCGTCACGACGCTCTCGAAGGAGCTCGAGCGGCACGTGACCGTCGCCGAGGTGCTCCCCCTGCTCGACACCCACCTCCCGGAGCTGCTGTGCCACCTCGACCGGACTGCGACGTCTGCGGCTTCCGGCTAAGCCTCTGGACCGACCAGGACCTCGAGCGCACCCGGGCCGGAGCCGCCTCTACGCCGCTGTCCTGAGCCGGTGCGGTGTCGGTGGGCGACGCGGTGATCATCGAGCCCTAGGGTCCTTGCTCATGAGCAGACTGGCGGGCTGGGACGAGAGCGTGTTCGAGGCGGAGGGCCGGGGCTACCCGGTGTTCCGCAGGGGCACCGGTCCCGGGGTGATCGTCATCCACGAGATCCCCGGCATCACGCCCAAGGTGCAGCACTTCGCCGAGGAGGTCGTCGACGCCGGCTTCACGGTGGTGATGCCCTCGTTGTTCGGGAAGGTCGGCGTCCCGATGTCCGGCGCCTACGTGGCGAAGTCGCTCGCCCAGGTGTGCATCTCCAAGGAGTTCACGGCGATGGCGACGAACAGGACGTCCCACATCGCGTCGTGGACCCGCGCCCTGGCCGCCTCGCTCCACGAGGAGCTCGGCGGCCCGGGGGTCGGCGCCCTCGGCATGTGCTTCACCGGCGGTTTCGCCCTGGCGATGATGGTCGACACCTCCGTCGCCGCGCCCGTGCTCGCGCAGCCCTCGGCTCCCTTCGCCGTGAGCCCCGCTCGCTCACGAGACCTGAACCTGAGCCCCACGGACCTCGCCGCCGTCAAGCAGCGCGCCGCCGCTGGGTGCCAGGTGCTCGGACTGCGGTACAAGCAGGACCCGGCCGTCGGCAAGCGCTTCGAGACCCTCACCAGTGAGATCGGCGACGCCTTCATCCGCGTCGAGTTCGAGGGCCGCAAGCACTCCACCCTCACGGTGCACCGGCAGC
>JAODNF010000015.1 GCA_025464915.1 Frankiales bacterium
GATCCGGGCCGCTGCCCTGCTCGACGTCCCCCGCGTGCACGTCGCGATCGTCGGAGGGCTCAGCGGCAGCCACACGGACTACCCCCGGCACCTGCAGGACCTGGCCGCGCACCTCGGCGTCGAGGTCACCTTCGCCCCTCCTGCCGGACCGGACGCCCTGCGTGACTGGTACACCGCCGCCGACCTCGTCGCGGTCCCCTCCTTCAACGAGTCCTTCGGGCTCGTGGCGCTCGAGGCTCAGGCCTGCGGCACGCCCGTCGTCGCGACCGACATCGGCGGCCTGCGCACCACGGTCGCCGACGGCGTCAGCGGTTTGCTCGTCGACGGGCACGCCACCCTCGACTGGGCCGCGGCGCTCCGCCGCGCCCTGTCGTTGCGTACCTCCCTGTCTCTCGGCGCCCTCGCCCACGCCGGCGAGTTCTCGTGGAACGCGACCGCCGACGGTCTGCTCGCCGCCTACCGGACGGTCGGGGCGAGGGCCCTCGCGTCGTGACCGCTGCCGACACCATCCGCGCCGCCCTCACGGACGCCGAGCTGGACTTCGCCGAGCCGCAGCCCGACCAGTTCTTCGTGAAGCTCCCCGGCACCCACAAGCTCTTCACCAACGCGTGGCTGATCGTCGGGCAGCACGGGCTGCTCGTCGAGGCCTTCGTCTGCCGCAAGCCGGACGAGAACCACGAGGACTTCTACGCGTTCCTGCTGCGCCGCAACGCGCGGATGTTCGCCGTCTCGTTCTCCCTCGACAAGGCCGGCGACGTCTACCTCGTCGGACGGCTCCCGCTCGCGGGGATCACGCCCGAGGAGGTCGACCGGATCCTCGGCTCGGTGCTGCAGTACGCCGACGAGTCGTTCGACCTGCTGCTCGAGATCGGCTTCGCCACCTCCATCCGCAAGGAGTGGGCCTGGCGCCAGAAGCGCGGCGAGTCCACGGCCAACCTGGCCGCCTTCGCCCGCTTCGCGCAGCCGGAGTGATCCAGCAGCTCTGGGCGCTCGGGCTGGACGTCGAGCGGGCGACCGAGAGTCGACGGGCTGCTGGGCGAGCTGCACGACGCCCTCGGTGAGGACCTCGCACACGTCGAGACGTCAGGCGCTGACGCGCCGCCGCACCGTGGCAGCGGCGCCGACCAGCACCACCCCGAGCAGCACGACCCCGGCCGGCAGGCCGGTCGCCGCGAGGCCGCCGCCGCTCTTCGTGGGCTGCTTGACCGGGAGCGACGGCGGCAGGTTCTCCTTGGGCGGCGACGCCGGCACGAGGGCCGATGCCGCTCCGAAGGTCGCGTCGAAGGTCGGCGTGCTGTCCAGGGTGATCGGCGGGCTCAGCACCGTCGCGGTCGCGTCCTGCGGCCCGACGAGGGCGTAGCCGCCGACCGAGTAGAGCTGCGCGCCCTTGGCCGGCTTGCCGGCGGTCGCCGCCGGCACCCGGATCGTGAGGACGTGGTTCTTCAGGGTGCCGGTCGCGGCAGACACCGGCTTGTAGGCGTTGCCCACGGCCGTCGTCGGGTTCGGCGGGTTGAGGAGCAGCTCCGCTGAGCCGATCGCACCGGCGCCGTAGGCGACGTTGCCCTCCTGGCCGGTCAGCGTCGCCTCGGCGTAGTAGACGTCGCCCTTGTAGTCCCAGCGCGTCACGAACCGGGTCTGCTGCAGCGGCGTGCCGCTGTCGTCGATGCCGCCGTTGCCTGCGGGCAGCACGCCGTTCTGCGCGGGCGTGAGGCCGGCGACCTTCATCGTCACGACCACGTCGCCGTTGCTCGCGCGCTGGATGCTCGTGCTCGTCAGGTCGAGGGCGGGCTGGTTCTTGGCGGTCAGGACCTTGGTACCGGCGAGCGGGTACTTCGCGTCACCGGTGGCGTCGGCGTAGCCGTTGCCCCTCACGGCCTGGTGGGCGTCGGGCTTGCCGGCGAGCATGCTCGGTCCGCTCGCCTGCCGCGACACCTTCACGACCGGGCCGAAGCTGGCGTTGTTGGTGTCCGACCAGACGAAGCCGAGGTGGCCGTCCTTGTCGATGTCGATCGCGAAGTAGTCCGCGAGGTTGCGGTTGGCGTTGGGATCGGCCGCGCAGGCCGTACCGCTCGTGCAGATGTTGGTGTCGTGGTTGACCCGGTGCGCGATCGCGTCCTGGCTGAAGGCCGGCGCCGCGCAGGGGTTCCTGTCCCACTGGCACAGCGCGTTCAACGACACCGCGACGTAGGGCTTCCAGCCGCCTTGGCCCTTGACGACGTCGTCCGGCGTCGGGCCCTTGGCGGTCGTGCCGTAGTAGCCGATCGCGACCCGGCCGGCGCTGCCCGCGGCGGTGTTGCTGAAGATCGTGACGTGCAGCGGGTCCTTGCTGACCTGCACCGGCTCGGACCACTTCGTCGCCGGGTGGCCGACGTTCGCCGGGTCGGTGGCCTTCGACGTCGACAGCCAGGTCGACTGCTTGCTGCTGTCGACCCAGGTGGCGTAGAGGTTGCCGGCCCTGTCGAGCGAGAGCGTCGTGAAGTTGCGGGCGTTGCCCGACTTCGGGACGGAGTGGCTGACGAAGGACTTCGCGCCGTCGGTCGAGACGGCGACCCGGAAACCCGTGGCGGCGTTGACCACGGGGAACCCGAGGTAGCCGAGGTAGAGCGCCTTGTTGTTGGGCCCTCCGGTGTTGTCGGCGAGCATGCTGCCGCTCTGCGTCACGCCGGGGATCTGCGGCTCGGCCGCGATGCTCCAGCTGCCGACGGCGCCCTCGTTGTCGCTGCGGTTGATGTACTCACCGGCGGCCGGCACGTGGTAGCCCATGAAACGGGTCTTGGTGCCCGCCCACGACGCCTGCCACTGCCGGTCGACGCCGGTGCTGGTCTTGTCGAGGGCCGGGTCGACGTTGGTGATCGGGAAGCTCGTCCCGTGGTCGAAGCTGACGCCGACCGCCTGGTTGGCGAGGGCCTCCTGCTCGCCCATGGCGACGGTGCCGGTCGTGGGGTTGATGTCGAGGTCGGTGTCGCCGCCACCGCCCGCCGGGCAGTAGGGGACCTGGCGCCCGGCGCACGCGGCGCCGGCGTTGCCCAGGTCGACCAGGCTCGCGTACCTCTTCGTGTAGCTCAGCCCGCCGTCCTCGGACCGGAACAGCACGCCGATCTGCGTCCGGGTCCCGACCGGCCAGTCGATGAAGGACCGCTGCCCCGCGACGCTGCTCGTCGGGTCGAACGTGATGCCGGGCTCACCGCCGAACAGCACCGGGTCGACGACGGTCGCCGGTGTGAAGGTCATCAGCGGCTTCGGCGCGGCCTGCGCGGGCAGGCTCAGCGCGGCGCCGACGGAGGCGAGGGCGAGCAGGACGAGCGGCGTACGGCGCACGATGGCCGCCTTCCAGGTGCTGGGGTGTCAACCGGGGCACTCTCCCACAGCGCCGAGGTCAGCGTCCCTGGTTCGCGACGGCCGCCGCGGCCGCTGCGGCGGCCTCCGGGTCGAGGTAGGTGCCGCCCGGGGTGATCGGCTGCAGGTCGTCGTCGAGGTCGTACCGGAGCGGCTGGCCGGTGGGGATGTTGAGGTCGGTGATCGCGTCGTCGCCGATGCCGTCGAGGTGCTTCACGAGCGCCCGCAGGCTGTTGCCGTGGGCCGCGACCATCACAGTCTCGCCGGCCCTCAGGTCCGGCACGATCTCGTCGTACCAGTAGGGCAGCAGCCGCTCGACGACGTCCTTGAGGCACTCCGTCGCGGGGACCAGGTCCTTGGCGAGCCGCGCGTAGCGGGTGTCGGTGCTGTTGTCCCACTCGCTGCCGCGCTCGATCGGCGGTGGAGGGGTGTCGTAGGACCGGCGCCAGAGCATGAACTGCTCCTCGCCGAACTGCTCGAGCGTCTGCTTCTTGTCCTTGCCCTGCAGCGCGCCGTAGTGCCGCTCGTTGAGCCGCCAGTGCCGCTTCACGGGCACCCAGCTGCGCTGGCAGCTCTCCAGCGCGATGTTGGCGGTCCGGATCGCGCGCGTCAGCAGGCTGGTGTGCAGGACGGTCGGGAGCAGACCGGCCTCCTTGAGCTGCAGACCGCCGAGCTTCGCCTGCTCCTCTCCCTTGGCCGTCAGGTCGACGTCGACCCAGCCGGTGAAGAGGTTCTTGTCGTTCCAGTCGCTCTCGCCGTGACGGAGCAGCACGAGGGTGGCCATGGCTCGACATCCTTCCAGTCCCCCGGCCGGCGATCATCAGTGGATCGGCCGCCGCGGGCCCGGGCGGGGTGCTTGGCCCAGGCGTCGCCCCGCTTCACACCGGTGAGCCCACGGATGCGCAGTTGCGCTGGGCCGCCTTAGGCTCGGGGCCATGCGCGTCAGCACCGACCTGGGGATCCCTCGCTACCGGGAGGTCGATCCCGACTTCGCCCGCGACTGGATCGAGTTCGCCGACCCGGCCGACCCGCTGAAGGCGGTCCGCGCGGACCTGACGTGGCTGCTGTCGAGCTGGACCTGCGTCTACGGGACGGCCTGCCACGGCGTCGTCGAGGACCGGGCCACCGACGGCTGCTGCAGCCACGGCGCCTACTACTCGGACAAGGGCGACGAGAAGCGCACCGAGAAGTACGCCGCGATGCTGAAGAGGAAGGACTGGCAGTTCGCCGACATCGGGCGCGCCAAGGGCATCTCCGTCGATGACGAGCTCGAGGGGGAGCCGGCCCGCAAGACCCGGGTCGTCGACGGCGCGTGCGTCTTCCTCAACCGGCCCGGGTTCAAGGGCGGCGAGGGCTGCGCCCTGCACGGCCTCGCCCTCAAGCTGGGCAAGCACCCGCTCGAGACCAAGCCGGACGTCTGCTGGCAGCTGCCGGTCCGCCGGGTCGTCGAGGAGATCGACCGCGGCGACGACGTCACGGTCGAGCGCACGTCGATCGGCGAGTTCGACCGGCGCGGCTGGGGACCCGGGGGCGAGGACCTGCACTGGTGGTGCACCAGCTCCCCGGAGGCGCACACCGGGTCGGACCCGGTCGTCATCTCGTACGGCCCCGAGCTGGTCGCGCTGATCGGCCAGGCTGCCTACGACGAGCTGCTGCGGCTCACCAAGGAGCGCAGCGGCCTCCCGCTGCACCCGGCCACCGTCGAGGCACGTGCGCTCGGCCTGGCATAGGTTCGCGGGGACATGACCCGCACTCCTGAGCCCGTCGTCGTCCCGGAGGCCCGGGTCGCGCTGGCGACCGCCAGCGTCTACCCCGAGGGCACCGCGAAGGCGTTCGAGCTGGCCGGTCAGCTCGGCTACGACGGCGTCGAGATCATGGTCTGGACCGACCCCGTCAGCCAGGACATCGAGGCGCTCAAGCGGCTGCAGGACTACTACGAGGTCCCGATCCTCGCGATCCACGCGCCCTGCCTCGTCATCACCCAGCGGGTCTGGGGGACCGACCCGTGGGCGAAGCTCGTGAAGGCCAAGGACGCGGCGGAGACCCTCGGGGCCGAGGCGGTCGTGGTGCACCCACCGTTCCGCTGGCAGCGCGACTACGTCAACCGGTTCGTCGGCGGGATCCAGGAGATGGCCAACGAGACCGAGGTCCGCTTCGCCGTGGAGAACATGTTCCCGCTGCGGGCACGTGGCCAGGCGGTCAGCCCTTACGGCCTCGACTGGGACCCCACCGGCGAGGGCTTCCGCGACTTCACCCTCGACCTCAGCCACACCAGCGTCAGCCAGTCCGACGCCCTCGACATGCGGCGTGCGATGGGCGACCGGCTCAGTCACATCCACATCGCCGACGGCACCGGCGCCAACCGCGACGAGCACCTCGTGCCCGGCCGCGGCGAGCAGCCCTGCGCCGAGCTGCTGGAGGGGCTCGCGGCCGACGGCTTCGACGGGCTGATCGTCGTCGAGGTCAACACCCGCCGCTGCGAGGACAGCTACGAGCGGGAGGGCGACCTCGCCGAGGCCCTCGCCTTCACCCGCCTCAACCTGGCGGCTCCGGCGGACGCGTGGCCGCAGTGACATGACGGCGACATCGCGAGGAAGGCCTGGCGACCCGCTCGCCTTCGAGGGCCTCGTCGACCACTACGACGCGGCCCGGCCGCACTACCCGGAAGGCTTGTACGACGCGCTGGGCCCCCTCGGCGACTGCCTCGAGCTGGGAGCGGGCACCGGCATCGCGTCCGTCGAGCTCGCGAAGCGCTCGCGCCTCGTGGTCACCGACCTCGGGCCGCAGATGCTCCTCAAGGGGATTCCCAAGCACCCGGCACCCGCGGTGGTGTGCCGTGCGGAGCGACTTCCCTTCGCTGACAGGGCTTTCGACACGGTCTGCGGTGCGCAGATGTGGCACTGGACCGACCCGGCGGCCGGCCCCGAGGTGCTCCGGGTCCTCAGGCCGGGTGGCCGGCTGCTGCTGTGGTGGAACGAGTCCGATGCCGACGGCCAGCCCTGGTGGGACGCGCAGCAGGACCGGCTCGAGGCGGGAAACCCCCTGTACGAAAGGGGATACCGGGAGATCGACTACAACGCCGGCCTCGCCTCGCTGTTCGAGACGCAGGAGCCGGAGCTGTTCCGGTGGAGCCGCACCATCAGCTTCGAGCTGTACGGCCGGTGGCTCCGGTCGAAGTCCTACGTGCAGGAGCTGCCGGACGTCGACGGGTTCGTCGCGGCCTGCCTCGACGACCTGCGCGAGGTCTTCCCGGACGGCCGGGTCGTCGAACCGTTCGTCACCCGACTGTGGAGGTTCACCCAGCGATGAAGGCCCTGCGCACCCCCGACTTCACCGTCGAGGGGTTCGACTACGAGACCCGGTACGCCGAGACGGGCGATGGCCTGCGGATGGCCTACGTCGACGAGGGCAGCGGCCCCGTCGTGCTCCTCCTCCACGGCGAGCCGTCCTGGTCGTTCCTCTGGCGCAAGAGCATCCCGGTCTTCGTCGCGAACGGCTATCGCGTCGTGGCGCCGGACCTCGTCGGCTTCGGCCGCAGCGACAAGCCGTCCGAGCTCGAGGACTACACCTACGCGCGGCACGTCGAGTGGGTGCGGTCGGTCCTGTTCGACGCGCTCGACCTGCAGGACGTGACCCTGCTCTGCCAGGACTGGGGCGGTCTCATCGGCATCCGCCTGGCCGCGGAGAACCCGGATCGGTTCGCCCGCATCGTGGCCGCGAACACCGGTCTGCCCGACGGCAACCGCAAGCTCGGGCCGGAGTGGTGGCAGTTCCGCGACTTCGTGGCCCGCACCC
>JAODNF010000363.1 GCA_025464915.1 Frankiales bacterium
CTCGACGAGCTGCAGCGCAACTACGCCGGCCGGCCCACACCGCTGACCGAGGCCAGGCGCTTCGGCGAGGCCATCGGCGCCCGGGTGTTCCTCAAGCGCGAGGACCTGGCCCACACCGGGAGCCACAAGGTCAACAACGTCCTGGGCCAGGCGCTGCTGACGAAGCGGATGGGCAAGACCCGCGTCATCGCCGAGACCGGCGCCGGTCAGCACGGCGTCGCAACGGCCACGGTAGCGGCGCTCTTCGGCTTCGAGTGCACGGTCTACATGGGCGAGGAGGACACCCGCCGGCAGGCGCTGAACGTCGCCCGGATGCGGCTGCTGGGCGCGACGGTCGTCCCGGTCACGACGGGGACCAAGACCCTCAAGGACGCGACCAACGAGGCGTTCCGCGACTGGGTCGCCAACGTCGAGCACACGCACTACGCGATCGGCTCCGTCGTCGGCCCGCACCCCTTCCCGATGGTGGTCCGCGACTTCCAGCGGATCATCGGCGTCGAGGCCCGCGAGCAGATCCTCGAGCGGACCGGGTCGCTGCCCGACGCCCTCGTGGCCTGCGTCGGCGGCGGCTCCAACGCGATGGGCCTGTTCCACCGGTTCATCACCGACGAGTCGGTGGCCCTGATCGGCTGCGAGGCCGGCGGTGACGGCGTCGAGACCGGTCGGCACGCCGCCCCGCTGACCGTCGGGAGCCCCGGCGTCCTGCACGGCGCGCGGTCCTACCTGATGCAGGACGACGACGGGCAGACCCAGGACACGCACAGCATCAGCGCCGGCCTCGACTACCCGGGCGTCGGACCGGAGCACGCCTGGCTGCGCGACGAGCAGCGGGCGCAGTACCGGGGCGTGACCGACGCCGACGCGATGGCCGCCCTCGAGCTGCTCGCGAAGACCGAGGGCATCCTGTGCGCCATCGAGACGGCGCACGCCTTCGCAGGCGCCAAGCAGTACGCCGCGGAGCACCCCGGCAGCACGCTGATCGTCAGCTGCTCCGGTCGGGGCGACAAGGACGTCGACACCGCCGCCCGCTGGTTCGGCCTGCTCCAGTGACCCGGATCGACGACCTCTTCAGCAGGACGAAGGACCGGGCCGCTCTCATCGGCTACCTGCCTGTCGGTTTCCCCGACGTCGCCACGAGCATCGAGGCGATGGTCGCGATGGTCGAGGGCGGCGTCGACCTGGTCGAGGTCGGCGTGCCCTACACCGACCCGGGCATGGACGGGCCGGTCATCCAGGTCGCGGTGGACGCGGCCCTGCGGGCGGGTACGAGGATCGCGCACGTCTTCGACGCGGTGGCCGAGGTCAGCAGGCACGCGCCCGTCGTCGTCATGGGCTACTGGAACCCGGTCGAGAAGATGACTCCCAAGGTGTTCGCGCAGCGGCTCAAGCAGGCCGGCGGGAGCGGCGCCATCACGCCCGACCTGATCCCTGAGGAAGCGGGTCCGTGGCTCGAGGCCGCGAAGGAGCAGGACCTCGACCCGGTCTTCCTCGTCGCCCCGAGCAGCACCGACGAGCGGCTCGAGGTCGTCGGGCGCACCAACCGGGGCTTCGTCTACGCCGCGAGCACGATGGGCGTCACGGGCACCCGCGACACCGTCAGCAACCGTGCGGAGGAGCTGGTCGGCCGGATGCGCGGGCACACCGGCCTGCCGATCGGCGTCGGCCTCGGCGTGAGCAACGGCGAGCAGGCGGCGGAGGTCGCGGCCTACGCCGACGCCGTCATCGTGGGGTCGGCCTTCGTCCGCGCGCTGCAGGACGAGGGAGTCGACGCGGTGCGGCGACTCGCGCAGGACCTCGCCAACGGGGTACGCAGGAGAGCGTGAAACGCGCTCTGTGCCTGCTCGTCCTGGTCGCCGCCTGCTCCCACGGCACGAACAGGGCGGCCCCCACACCGACACCGACCGACAGCCCGACGCCCGCGGTCACCTCGGCGCCGACCGTCACGCCGACCTCACCCGGCTCGTCGCCCACGCCGAGGCCCTTCGAGGGGCCCAAGGGCACCACGGTCCCGAGCGGGTTCCGGCCGATGTCGGCGACGTTCATCAGCGATCAGACCGGCTACGTCCTCGGCGCGAGCCCCTGCCCTGGTGGCAAGGGCAGCTGCGACGTCATCGCCCGCACCCAGGACGGCGGCCGGACCTGGAAGGCCATCCCGTCGCCGAAGACCAGCCCCGATCACCTAGCGCAGATCCGGATGGCCGACGAGCGCAACGGCTTCGTCACCGGCGACGACGCGTGGGTCACCCACGACGGCGGCGGGACGTGGAAGGTCACGCCCTCGGGCGCGTCCGTCACCGTGATCAGCATCGCCGCTGGACGCGCCTGGGCGCTGGGGGACTCCGGGGCCCTGCTCTCCGCTGACGTCACGACCGGCGGATTCGCTAGCGAGCGCGGCGTCCTGCACCTCAACACGATCAGCGCCCACGGCGCCGAGGTGATCTACGGCTCCGCCAACGCGCCGACGATCTCGACACTGGAGCACGGGGAGGCCCCCGCCAGCCACAGGCAGCCCTGCGGATCCAGTGGCGTCGCCGTACCCGTCGAAGGCACCGCCACCCACTGGTTCGTCGTGTGCGAGGGCGACGCCGGCCTCGGCCACCAGGAGAAGCACGCCTTCCAGTCCACGGACGCCGGCACGACCTGGAAGCCCGCGGGTGACCCTCCGCAGTCGACCGGGACGGACCCCTACGTCACGACCGACGGCGTCTTCGTCTTCGACCACCAGCAGGTCGCGGTCTACCGGGGCGGCACCTGGTCGACCGCTCTCCAGACCGACGGCGGCATCTCCGAGGGCGGCTTCGAGTCGGCCCGCCTCGGCTACTGCATCGGCGGGTTCGGTGACACCACGAGCAGCACGATGAAGCTCACCCACGACGCCGGGCGGACCTGGAAGACCGTCGCCTTCTAAGGTGGGCACGTGCTCGCGTCGATCCCCAGTCCCTCCAGCGGGGTCGTGCACCTCGGCCCGCTCCCGTTGCGGGCCTACGCCGGATTCATCCTGCTCGGCGCCGTGCTGGCGGTGTACTTCGGCGACAAGCGCTGGGTGGCCCGCGGCGGCAGGAAGGGCCTCATCGCCGACATGGCCGCCACCGCGGTGCCGGCGGGCCTCGTGGGGTCGCGGATCTACCACGTCCTGACCAGCCGGCAGGACTTCTACTTCCACCACCCGGTCGAGATCCTGAAGATCTGGGAGGGCGGCCTGGGCATCTGGGGCGGCATCGCGGGCGGGGCCGTGGGCGCGTGGTGGGTGCTGCGCAAGCAGGGCATCTCGTTCCTCCCGGTGGCGGACGCCGTCGCCCCGTTCCTGGCGCTGGCACAGGCGGTCGGCCGGGTCGGCAACTACTTCAACCAGGAGCTGTACGGCAAGCCCACCAAGCTGCCCTGGGCCCTCGAGATCGACGCCGATCACGCGCCCGACGGCAAGGCCGGGACGTACCACCCGACGTTCCTCTACGAGCTGATCTGGGACCTCGGCGTGATGGGCCTCGTGCTGTGGGCCGACAACAGGTGGAAGCTGGGCAAGGGGCGTGCCTTCGCCCTGTACGTCGCGGCGTACTGCGCCGGCCGCTTCTGGATCGAGGCGCTGCGCATCGACGACGCGCACATGCTGTTCGGCATCCGCCTCAACGACTTCACGAGCGTCATCCTGTTCGTCGGCGCGGTGAGCTACCTCGTCGTGCGCAGGGGTGCTGGGCCGGACGAGGTCCCGCACCAGGAAACCGCCGAAGCGCAGGCATGACAGCACCCGACGAGCGGATCCCGCCTCCCGACCACCACCGGGACGTGACGGGCGGCTGGCTTCGGCCGGCGGTGTTCGGGGTCACCGATGGCCTCGTCAGCAACGGCAGCCTGATCCTGGGCATCGCCGGGTCCGGCGCCTCGAACCACGCCGTCGTGCTCGCCGGCCTGGCCGGTCTGGCCGCCGGCGCGTTCTCGATGGCGACGGGGGAGTACATCAGCGTCGCCAGCCAGCAGGAGCTCACCCAGGCGGAGATCGAGCTCGAGAAGCTCGAGCTGCGCCGGATGCCCAAGGCCGAGCTGGCCGAGCTGGCCCAGGTCTACGTCGAGCGCGGCGTCGAGCCGGCCCTGGCGAGGGAGGTCGCGAAGCAGCTCAGCGCGAACCCCGAGGAGGCCTGGCGCGTGCACGTGCGCGAGGAGCTCGGCGTCGACCCCGACGACCTGCCGAGCCCGTGGACGGCGGCGGGGTCGAGCTTCGTCAGCTTCATCCTCGGCGCGCTGCTCCCGCTGCTCCCGTACCTGCTCGGCGCCCACACCCTGGCCGCGACCGTCGTGCTCACCGCCGCGGGCCTGTTCGCCGCGGGCGCCGCCGTGTCCCGCTTCACGAGCCGCACCTGGATCTACTCCGGCCTGCGCCAGCTGCTCCTGGGTGGGGCAGCGGCCGCGCTGACCTACGGGATCGGCAGGGCCGTCGGCAGCTGACGGCGCCGGTCCTCCGCGGCCGGCAGCCGCACCTCGACAGTGACCCAACCGTCGTCGCAGCGAGCCGACACCAGGCCCCCGTGGACCTCGATGAGGCGGCGTACGACGTACAGGCCCATCCCGAGGCCCTCGTGCTCGCGGGTGGGGCCGTTGTCGGCCTGCGTGAAGGGCTCGAACAGCCGCTGGCCGTCGAGCGGGGTGCCCTCGTTGCTGACCGCGAGCCACACCTCGCCGCCCTCGCGCCCGCCTGCGACGAGCGGGACCGTGCCGCGAAGGCCGTACTGCAGGGCGTTGTCGAGCAGGTTGGCCAGCACCTGGTGCAGCGCCTGGCGGTCGATGCGGGCGAGCAGGCCGGGCTCGACGACGACCGAGACGTCGTGCTCCGTGAGCATCGCGACCTCGGCGGCGACGGCGTCGACCTCGGCCGTCGCACCCGGGTCGGCGGAGGTGGCGGAGGAGGCGGTCAGCATGTTCTCCAGCAGCCGCGACAGGCGCTCCTGCTGGTCGAGGACGGCGTGCAGGAGCCGGGCCCGGGCCTCGGTGTCGAGCCGGTCACCGCGCTTCAGAAGCGTCAGGGCGGCTCCCCGGATGCCGGTCAGCGGGGTTCGGAACTCGTGGCTGACCGTCGCGATGAGGTCCGAGCGGATCTGCTCGGTCTCCTCCTGCCGGGCCCGCATGCTCGCGTGCCCCTCGTGGAGGGCGAGGGTCAACCGCTCCTGGCCGCGACGGGCGCTGCGCTCGGTCCGCAGCAGCACGACGATCACGACCGCCTCGGCGGCCAGGCAGGCGCCGGTGACCACCAGCCAGGTCCCGCGACCCAGTACCAGCGCGAGGACGACCGGCAGGTGGGCAAGGGCCAGCGCACACACCAGGACCTGCCTGCGTGCATGAGCGTGCGCGACGAGTCGTCGGCCGGAGGGGGGGACGGCCACGCTTGTCAGCGTCTGACCGGATGGCCTGCCCCACCATGGCCCGAAAGGGCTATTTTGCGTGGCTTTAGGCCGAACGGGTGACGCGCCAGCCCAGCAGGGCGAGCAGCCCGAGCAGGGGCAGCCAGAAGGGCAGGCCGGTCGCGGCGAGCGAGCCGCTGCCGTGGGAGGTCCCCGTCGTCGGCTGCGTCGGCTGCGTCGTCGGCGGGACCGGCGTGGCCGGGCGGGTCGACACGGCCGCTGCCGCGCAGGGCGTCGTCAGCAGCCCCGGGCCCTTGGTCTGCCGGACGAAGGAGATGAACGGCGTGCCCGAGCTGTTGTCCGTGAAGGCGGTGAGCAGGCAGCCCTTCGCGTCGACGGCGGTCTCGAAGAAGTCGAGCAGGTTCCGCCCGCCCGCGCTGCAGCCCGTACCGCTCGTGCAGATCTGGCCCTTGTTCATGACGCCTGTCTCGCGGTACTCGCGGAAGGTCTTGCCGCCGTCGGTGCTGAACGAGGACCAGACATACCAGGGCGCTGTCTTCGACACCCGCTGCGGTGACGCCGCGGTCTCCGCCGTGCCGTAGTAGCTGACCGCGATCCGGCCGTCGGAGCCGGCGCTGACCCAGGGGAAGACCGTCGTGTGCGGGCTGCTGCTGACCTTGCGAGGCGCGGACCAGTGCCGGCCGCTGTCCCTGGAGACGGCGAGCATCGTCCAGGTCTCGTGCGTCGCGGGGTGCCGCTCGCTCCAGACGACGTACTGGTTGCCCGCCTTGTCGAGGGTGTTGGCGACGAACGAGTCGAAGGTGTCGAAGCGCCGGCTCGCGACCAGCGTCGGTGCCGGGGGCGTGGTAGCCCCACGCGGCACGATCGAGACGAGGATCCGGTCGGCGGTGGTGGAGCTCGCCGGCTTGCTGCACTTCGTGTCGTCGCAGTCGTTCGGCTCGCCGAGGGTGTTCCAGACCGTGAACGACGTGCCGGTCCGCTGGTCGACCGCGATCGTGCCCGGCCACTGGTAGTCGTGCGTGGTCGACAGGACCAGCGTTGGGGACGGTACGACGAGCGGACCGACCAGGGTCCCCCTGATGAGGTCGATGTCGGTCGCCTGGGTGTCGCCGATGGTCGTGTAGACGGTGGTCGTGCCGTCGACGGCGTTCCACTGGCGGTCGTTGGACAGCGGGGTCTTCCCGCAGCCGGCGACCGGGACGGGCACGAACGTGGCGCCGCGGTTCTTGCTGACCGAGACGGTGGAGCACGCGGCGTAGGACAGGCCCGAGGCGAAGATCGTGCCGTCCCTCGCGATCGCGATGTCGCTGTCGCCGCCGCCGGTGGGGACGTCGGCGCTGCCGAGCAGCGTGAACGCGCCGCCGCCGTTGTCGGAGCGCCAGACCAGGCTGCCGCCCGTCCCGGCACCCCCGATCCGCAGGCCCGGGCCGTCCGGTGCGATGACGTAGACGCCACCGTCGGGTGCGACGTCCAGGGACGGCTCCCCGGTGGTGTTCGTGCGGTCGACGACGACCGTGCTGCCGAACGCCCGGTCGGCCGTGGCCGCGGGCGCCTGCGGGGCGGTCAGGAGCACCGCGGCACCGCCGGCGGTCAGGGCGAGGGCCACGCTGGGAAGCCTCATGACATGACCCTACGGACTTTCGGGTGACAGAAACCCCGTGGGAGGCGTGCGGACCGGTCGTGTAACGTGTTCGACATCTGCAGAAGGGCCAGCGACGTCCCGGGGAGCAGGTAGTTCATCCCCACCTCGACGTCACTCGGAAGGCTCCCATGCTTCCCGCTCTGCCCTCTGGCGTGCCCGCCAAGCAAGGCCTCTACGACCCCGCCAACGAGCACGATGCCTGCGGCGTCGCCTTCGTCGTGGACGTCGCCGGCCGCAAGAGCCACGACCTCGTCGAGCAGGGCCTGACCGCGCTGCGCAACCTCGAGCACCGCGGCGCCTCGGGCGCCGAGCCGGAGACGGGCGACGGTGCCGGGATCCTCGTGCAGGTCCCGGACGCGTTCTACCGCGCGGTGGTGCCGGTCGAGCTGCCCGAGGTCTACGCCGTGGGCACGGCGTTCCTGCCGACGAACCCGCGCAAGGCCGTCGAGGTCCAGCTCGCGTTCGACAAGATCGTCGCGGAGGAGGGACTGCGGGTCCTCACGTGGCGCGAGCTCCCGGTCGACCCCCGCGGCGCGGGGATCGGCCGCACCGCGGCCGACGTCATGCCGATCTTCCGCCAGGTCTTCCTCGGCCCGGCCGAGGAGGGCATGAGCGCCTACGCCCTCGAGCGACGCGCGTACGTCGTGCGCAAGCGCGCCGAGCGCGAGTGCGGCACCTACTTCCCGTCGCTGTCGACGCGGACAATCGTCTACAAGGGCATGCTCACCACGGGGCAGCTCCAGCCGTTCTTCCCCGACCTGCTGGACGAGCGGTTCGAGAGCGCGCTGGCGCTGGTGCACAGCCGCTTCAGCACCAACACGTTCCCCTCGTGGCCGCTCGCCCACCCGTACCGCTACATCGCGCACAACGGCGAGATCAACACCGTCAAGGGCAACCGCAACTGGATGCGTGCCCGCGAGGCGCTGCTCAAGGGTCCGGACTTCCTGCCCGACGACCTGTCGCGGCTCTTCCCGATCTGCCACCCCGACGGGTCGGACTCGGCGTCCTTCGACGAGGTCCTCGAGCTGCTGCACATGGCCGGCCGCTCGCTGCCGCACGCCGTCCTCATGATGGTCCCGGAGGCGTGGGAGAACGCCGTCGACATGGACCCGGCCAAGAAGGCCTTCTACGAGTTCCACGCGTCCCTGATGGAGCCGTGGGACGGACCGGCCTGCGTCACGTTCACCGACGGCACCGTCATCGGCGCCGTCCTCGACCGCAACGGCCTGCGCCCGTCCCGCTGGTGGGAGACCGTCGACGGCCGCGTGATCCTCGCCTCCGAGGTCGGCGTGCTCGACATCCCGTCCGCCCAGGTGAAGCGCAAGGGCCGGCTGCAGCCGGGCCGGATGTTCCTCGTCGACACCGAGAAGGGCCGGGTCGTCGAGGACGACGAGATCAAGGCCGAGCTCGCCCACGAGCAGCCGTACGAGGACTGGCTGCACGCTGGCCTGCTCCGGCTCGAGGACCTCCCCGACCGCGAGCACAAGCTCTACACCAAGGAGTCCGTCCTCCGGCGGCAGCAGACCTTCGGCTACACCGAGGAGGAGGTCCGCATCCTGCTCACGCCGATGGCGATGTCGGCCGCGGAGCCGATCGGGTCGATGGGCACCGACACTCCCGTCGCGGTGCTGTCCGAGAAGCCCCGGATGCTGTTCGACTACTTCAGCCAGCTGTTCGCCCAGGTCACGAACCCCCCGCTCGACGCCATCCGCGAGGAGCTCGTGACGTCGCTGTCCGGCGGCATCGGGCCGGAGCAGAACCTGCTCGAGCCCGGTCCGGCGAGCTGCCGGCAGATCGTGCTGACCTTCCCCGTCATCGACAACGACGAGCTGTCGAAGATCGTGCACATCAACGACGACGGCGACCAGCCCGGCCTGGCGGCCGTCACGATCTACGGCCTCTACCCCGTGAACGGCGGTGGCGAGGCGCTGCGCGACGCGCTCGACCGCGTCCGCCGTGAGGTGTCGACGGCCATCGCGGGCGGCGCCCGGGTCATCGTGCTGTCCGACCGCGAGTCGACCGAGACGATGGCGCCGATCCCGTCGCTGCTGCTCACGTCGGCGGTGCACCACCACCTCATCCGCGAGAAGAGCCGCACCCGGGTCGGCCTGCTCGTCGAGGCCGGTGACGTCCGCGAGGTGCACCACGTCGCCCTGCTCATCGGCTACGGCGCGGCGGCGGTCAACCCCTACCTCGCGATGGAGACGGTCGAGGAGCTCGCCCGTGACGGTGCCTACGGCGACCTGACCTACAAGCAGGCGCAGAAGAACCTCATCAAGGCGCTCGGCAAGGGCGTGCTGAAGGTCATGTCCAAGATGGGCATCAGCACGATCGCGTCCTACACGGGCGCCCAGGTCTTCGAGGCGCTCGGCCTCTCGGAGGAGCTGGTCGCGGAGTACTTCACCGGCACCACCAGCCGGCTCGGCGGGATCGGCCTCGACGTCATCGCCGAGGAGACCGCTGCCCGCCACCGCCGGGCGTATTCGTCCAACACCTCGGAGCGGGCGCACCGCCGGCTCGAGGTCGGGGGCGAGTACCAGTGGCGCCGCGAGGGCGAGATCCACCTGTTCAACCCCGAGACCGTCTTCAAGCTCCAGCACGCGACCCGGTCGCAGCAGTACGACGTCTTCAAGGAGTACTCCGGCAAGGTCGACGAGCTGTCGGCCCGGGCCGGCACGCTGCGCGGTCTATTCGCGCTCCGAGAGGGCCTGCGCCCGGCGATCCCGATCGACGAGGTCGAGCCGGCGTCGGAGATCGTGAAGCGCTTCAACACCGGCGCGATGTCCTACGGCTCCATCAGCATGGAGGCGCACGAGACCCTTGCCATCGCGATGAACCGCCTCGGCGGGCGGTCCAACACCGGCGAGGGCGGCGAGGACGTCGAGCGGCTGCTCGACCCCGAGCGCTGCTCCGCGGTGAAGCAGGTCGCGTCCGGTCGCTTCGGCGTCACGAGCGAGTACCTCGTCCACGCCCGCGACATCCAGATCAAGATGGCGCAGGGCGCGAAGCCCGGCGAGGGCGGCCAGCT
>JAODNF010000096.1 GCA_025464915.1 Frankiales bacterium
CCCCACGATTCCTACGTGGGCCAGCGGCACGGATCCCCAGCACTGTGCGGGATCCATGCTCGCGCCCACGCGGGAGGTCCGCACAGTGCCCCTCGGTCGAGGGTCAGTCGCAGCCTCGGGTGCTGACGGGGGCGGTCGCGGTGCGACCGCGGGCCGCGTCGCTCTCGACCTCGTGCGCCGTCAGGGCGTACCCCGTCTGGGGATCGTCCGCGGCCGCCGCGAAGACCACGCCGTAGACCTTGCCGCCCGGGGAGACCAGCGGGCCGCCGGAGTTCCCGGGACGGACCCGCGCCCGGAGCGCGTAGATCTCGCGGACGACCGTCTTGCTCTGGTAGATGTCCGGGCCCTTGGCGTTCTGGGTCCCGCGGACGCGCGCCGCGTCCGCCCGGAACGGGCCGTCCTGGGGGTAGCCGACAACGACCGCCCCGTCGCCGCTGCGGGCCGCACCTGCGAAAGCCAGCGGGGCGACCTTCAGACCGGGTACGGCCAGGACGGCGATGTCGCGGTCGGAGTCGTAGAGCACGACGGTCGCCGACAGCGTCGACGAACCGACGTGCACCTCGGGGCTGCGGACGCCTGCGACGACGTGCGCGTTCGTCATCACGCGCTCGGGGGCGAAGACGAAGCCGCTGCCCTCGATGCGCTTGCTGCAGGACGACGCGACCCCGGTGATCTTGAAGACCCGGGTGCGCACGGAGGTGACGACCGGGGAGGTCGCGAGCGTCGGGTCCGGAGGGTCGACAGGACGGACATCGGTGGGGACCAGGTCGCCGAACACCTCGGGGAACCCGCGGTCGTCGATGAGCCGGCGGAAGGACGCGAACAGGCCCTTGGCGCCGCCGGGCACCGCCTGGTCGACGACGTTCAGGACGGCTGACCGCCTGACCTGCGAGGCGAGACCGGTGAACGGCGAGCTCGCCACGGCGGTGCCGACGAGCCAGGCGACGAGGAGCAGCGAGACCACCGAGACCCCGGCGCCGGCGACGGCGTCGACGAGCCGGATCGGGTGCCAGACCAGGTGCTTGCGGACCCAGCCGCCGGCCACTGTCGCGAGGAGCTGGCCGATGACAGCGGCGAAGAACACGACCGACACCGCGACCGTGGTGGTGGGCAACCCGGAGAAGACCGCCGAGCTCGCCAGCGACGGGGCGATCCTCGCGCCGAGGACGCCGCCGCCGAGGAAGCCGACGAACGACAGCACG
Organism: Frankiales bacterium; assembly: GCA_025464915.1. Lineage (GTDB taxonomy): Bacteria > Actinomycetota > Actinomycetes > Mycobacteriales > SCTD01 > RYN-111. The sequence continues at coordinate 1,203 of JAODNF010000096.1, forward strand.
CCGACGACGAAGCCCTGGCGGTAGCCGGAGATGCCGAACAGCAGGCAGGCGCCGAGCAGGACCAGGTCGAGCAGGTCACCACGACCGCTCACGAGACGACCACCTCTCCGGACATTCCGGAGTGGAACGTGCACACGAACGCGAAGGTGCCCGCCTTCGTGAACGTCACCTTCAGGTCCTGGCTCGTCATGCCGTCGACCGTGCTGGTCTTGCCGAGCGAGGGGTCGGAGAACTCGAGGTCGTGCGGGACGTTGCCGGTGTTCTTCACGGCGAGCGTCACGGTGCCGACCTTGGCGTCCACCTCGGAAGGGTGGAACGTCAGGTCGTCCCGCATGTCCACGGTGGCGGCCTGCGCGCCCGGCTCCCCGGTGGTCGACACCGACCCCGTGCTCTTCGTGCCGCCGCCGGAGCAGCCGGCGACGAGCACCAGCGCGAGGACGAGGACGGTCTTGTTCATGTGCGCTGCTCCCAGGTCTTCATCGCCAGCCGCAGCGTCTCGGGGTCGAGCTCGCGCAGGTCGCCGGTGTCCCACGGCCGCTCCCAGCCGGCGAGTGTCAGCAAGCCTGCCAGCAACCCCGCGGTGAAGCCCCACACGACGAGGCCGCGCACGTCGAAGGCCGGTCCCATCAGCCCGCTGGTGTGCGTCACCCGGAACCGGTTCGCGGGGTCGGTCAGCTCGGAGAGCGGGACGCGTACGACGTGAGCCACCTCGGCGGCGTCCACCGGCCAGACCTCGTGCGGCTCCCGCCAGTGCGCGACCACGGGGTGGACCACGAAGCCGGACGGCGGCAGGTAGAGCGCCGGCAGCACGCCGATGACGTCGACCGTCTCGCGTCGCAGGCCGACCTCCTCCTCCGCCTCGCGCAGGGCGGCGGCGACGGGACCGTCGTCCGTCGGGTCCTGGGCCCCGCCCGGGAAGGCCGGCTGCCCCGCATGCGAGCGCATCGTGGCGGCTCGCTCGATGAGCAGCACGTCGGGGCCGTCCGGACCCTCGGCGAACAGGATCAGGACGGCGCTGTCGCGACCGCCGGTCGGGGGCGGCAGGAAGCGGCTGAAGTGCTCGGCCTTCACCAGCGGCACCTGCTCGGCGAGGGGCTGCAGCCAGTCAGGGAGGGTCACACCGTCACCCCGAGGTAGGTGCGCACGTCCTGCTCGAGCGTCGACAGGTCCTTGTAGCCGCTCGTGTGCTCGACGTGGACGACCTTGCCCGCCGGGTCGACGAACAGCATCAGCGGGACGCCCGGGGAGAAGTGCGCCCCGACGACCCGCTCGTCGTCGAGGAGCGCCGGCCAGTGCTGCCTGACCGAGATCGCGAAGCGCAGGCCGTAGCCGGGCACCTGCTCCTGGGTGTCGATGCCGACGAGGGCGAGCTTGTCCTTGGACTTGTCGTAGAGCTCCCGCAGGATCGGCATCTCGACCTGGCAGGGCCCGCACCAGGAGCCGTAGACGTTCACCAGCGTGGGCCTGCCCGTCACCGCCGACTGGAGCGCGACCTTCGGACCGCCACCGAGGCAGGACAGGGTCAGCTTCGGGAAGGCCGGCCCGAGGCCCGCCGGGCAGGGGTCGAGCCGGGCGGCCTCCTGCAGCGGCCTCAGGTCGGCGGCGTTGGTGTCGGCCCCCTTGTCCCGCAGGCCGTAGACGACAGACATGCCGAGCGCGAGGACCACCAGGACCAGCACGGTCCACCGCGACCGGTTCACGAGCGGAAGAACTCGTCCGGACGCACGAGCTTGGCAGCCTTCACGGGGTCGGTCTCACCCTCCCCGAACGCCGGGCAGAGCGTCACGATGGCGCAGGCCCCGCAGGCGGGCCTGCGGGCGTGGCAGACGCGTCGGCCGTGGAAGATCACCCGGTGGCTGAACATCGTCCACTCGGCCTTCGGGAGCAGCTCCGCCACGGCGTACTCGACCTTGACCGGGTCCTCCTCGACCGTCCACCCGAACCGGCGGACGAGCCGGCCGAAGTGCGTGTCGACGGTCAGTCCCGGGACGCCGAACGCGTTGCCCAGGACCACGTTGGCCGTCTTGCGCCCGATGCCGGGCAAGGAGACCAGGTCGTCCAACCGGTTCGGCACCACCCCGTCGTACCGCTCGACCAGAGCCGCCCCCAGGCCGATGAGGCTGGTGGTCTTGTTGCGGAAGAAGCCCGTGGGGCGGATCTCCTCCTCGAGGACGGCCCGGTCCGCCCGGGCGTAGGCCTGCGCCGACGTGTACTTGCGGAACAGCGCGGGCGTGACCTCGTTGACGCGCTTGTCCGTGCACTGGGCGGACAGGATGGTCGCCACGCACAGCTCGAGCGGCGTCGTGAAGTCGAGCTCGCAGTGCGCGTGGGGGTAGAGCGCCGTCAGCTCCTTGTTGGTGCGCCGGGCCCGCCGGGTGAGTGCGAGCGGTGTCTCGTCCGCCCGGGCTGCCATGCCCGCCACCTTAGTGAGCACCCGGTCACCGCGCCCGCCGCGCCCGTTCGGGTGATCACCCTCAAGGAACCTCCAGGACCTGACGACGCTCTTGATGTCGGTCACAGAGCGTGACGACGAGGAGAGGTCTCGATGGAGCAGGTTCAGCAGGCGCGCAAGCCTCAGGTCCGTCCTGAGCCCAAGCGCACCGAGCAGCACGCGCACCTGTCGCTCGACGGGCTGCGCGAGTACCGCACCGCGCTGACCGCCGAGGAGTCCAACGTCTCGTACTGGCGCCGGATCATCCAGGCCCGCCTCGACGTGGTCCGCGCGGGCAGCGACCTGGTGTCGGAGAACCTCAAGCCCGTGCTCACCGACGAGCGGGTGGGTGCCGGTCGCCGCGCCCTCGTCGACGTGCTCCCGACCAGCGACATCCCGCCGCTGCCCGACCTCGCCTCCCTCTGGGAGCGGCAGGTCGACCCCTCCGATGCCGAGGCCCTGGCCGAGCTCGAGGCCGACCTCGACGAGGCCGAGAAGCAGCTGTCGTCGTACCGCAACGCCCTGCACGTCCGCCTCGGCGAGGCGACGTCGGAGCTCATCGCCCGCTACCGCGACGAGCCGAACCTCTGCCTGACCGCGCTGCCGACCCAGAAGAAGCGCAGCCACGTCGCGTGAGCGCTGCCGTCCGGTGTGACACCGCAGTAGCGTCCCCGGTGTGAGCTTCCTGCTGCTCGGCCTGCTGCTGCCCCTGGCACTGCTCGGGCTGATGCTCGCGATGGAACGGGTGGAGCGACCGCTGCGCCAGGAGTCGGTGGTCGAGGACCAGCTCGAGACGTTCCTGGACACGGCCCGGCCGGATGAGGTCGAGACCTTCGTGAGCGAGGGCTACGCACCCGCCCTCGAGCGCTACTGGCGGCGACGGCGGCTGTCCCGCCTGCTGCCCGGTCGCCGTGCGTGAGTGACCGATCTGACAGACTGCGGCAGATCACGGAGCGGGGAGGCACGGACGGTGGACGAGGTCCTGGCGAAGGCGGGGCTCTTCCAGGGCATCGCGACGGAGGCTGCTGAGGCCGTCGCGGCGTCGCTGGAGTACGGCGACTACGGCCGCGGCGAGACGGTCTTCGCCGAGGGCGAGCAGGGCGACACCCTGTTCATCGTGCTGTCCGGCAAGGTCAAGATCGGCCGCCGGGCGACGGACGGTCGCGAGAACATGCTGTCGGTCATGGGGCCGTCGGACATGTTCGGCGAGCTGTCGCTGTTCGACCCCGGCCCCCGCACGGCCACCGCCACCGTCGTCACGGACGCGCGGCTGGCCTCCCTCGCGCACGCGCAGCTGCGGCCCTGGATCACCGACCGTCCCGAGATCGCCGAGCAGCTGCTCCGCGTGCTCGCCCGGCGGCTGCGCCGCACCAACGACTCGCTCGCCGACCTCATCTTCACCGACGTGCCCGGCCGCGTGGCCAAGCAGCTCCTCGCGCTGTCGGAGCGCTTCGGCTCCGAGGAGCCCGACGGCTTGCGCGTGCACCACGACCTCACCCAGGAGGAGCTGGCGCAGCTCGTCGGCGCCTCCCGCGAGACCGTCAACAAGGCGCTCGCCGACTTCGCCTCCCGGGGCTGGGTGCGGGTCGACTCCCGCGCCCTGACCATCCTCGACGCCGACCGGCTGGCCCGACGCGCGCGCTGACCTTGCACAACGAGATAGTTGTGCAATGATGTTGTTGTGCAAGACGTCGACGCACTCGCGCGCACCTTCAGCGCCCTCGCGGACCCGACCCGCCTGACGATCGTCGCCCGGCTCGCCGCCGGCGACGCCACCGTCAAGGAGGTCGGGGAGCCGTTCGCCCTGACGCAGCAGGCGGTCTCGCGGCACCTCAAGGTGCTCGAGGACGCCGGTCTGGTCACGCGCAGCCAGGTCGCGCAGTCGCGGCCGGCGCACCTCGAGGTGGACCGGCTGGTCGAGGTCCTGCAGTGGGTGGACGCCCAGCGCCAGGAGTGGGTCGACCGTCACGCCCGCCTCGCGGACTACCTGCAGTCATGAGCCGGCCCTCATGAGCGAGACGTTCACCGTGCGCCACGTGCACGCCGCGACGGTGGAGCGCGTCTTCGCGTGCCTGACCGAGCCCGAGCACCTCACGCGGTTCTGGGGATCGGTCGGCACGTCGACGCCGGTGGAGGGCATCGTGGTCGACCTCCGCCCGGGCGGTGCCTTCGAGACCACGATGGTCAACGACACGACGGGCCACACGCACACGATGCGCGCCGAGTACCTGCGGGTCGACCGACCGACGTTCCTGTCCTGGCGCGAGACCGACTCGGGGGTCGTCACGGAGCTGGCGCTCTCGCCCCTCGACGACGGCACCACCGAGGTCGTCACGACCCGTCGGGGCCTGCCCCCGCAGATGCGCACGCCCGAGGCGCTCGCCGGGTGGGGCACCGCCCTGGACCGGATGTCCGCCTACCTCTCGGAAGGGGTTTCCTCATGAGCGTCCAGTCACTGGTCGGCCCGCAGCTGCGATCGCTGGCCGACGCCCTCGAGGGCTGTGACGCCGATGCGCCCTGGCTGTGCGAGGGGTGGCACGTGCGGCACGTCGTCGCCCATCTCACGATGGCCGCGCGCTACGACGAGCAGGCGTTCGGCGCCGAGCTCGCCGCGGCCGGCTACGACTTCGGGGTGCTGTCGGAGACCGTCGCGCACCGCGACGGCGCCCGCGACTGGCCGTCGCTGCTCGCCGACCTCCGCAGTGACGTCCTCGCCGGCTTCGCCATGCCGGGCGGCGGTGCGCTCAGCGCGCTGACCCACGCGGTCATCCACGGCCTCGACGTGACCGTCCCGCTGGGCCTGCCGCGGACCTCCGACGACACGGCGGTGCGGCTGGTCCTCGACGCCCTGGTCGTCGACCCCAACCCGTTCGGCAT